>UQNM01000028.1 GCA_900542395.1 uncultured Eubacteriales bacterium | reverse complement strand
TTTTAACTGCGAATTAGTATAAGCGCGTATTCCTGTCAAACCAAAACGAACCGGGGCGGGCGTTTTCGCCCGCCCTTTCTGATAAGATGGCGTTATGAAAAAACAAAAATGGATCGTCGGCCTGATGGCAGCGCTGTCCGTCATGCTCGCCGCCGTCGGCTCTCTCTGCGGCGCAATCGAGCGGGAAGCGGTTGATCCGGCGCTCTACGGGGAAAAATCCCGCGCGGCTGTCGCGCAGACGCACGGCATGCGCGACGACGACGCGGTGACTGCCTATATCGGCATGGACGCGGCGCGTCAGCACGACGTAGCGCAGACCATCGCGCTGTATATGGCGCCGGGCGGCGAGGATGCGCCGCTGGCCGTGGACGAGCTGAACGAGAAGGAAATCAGCCACATGAACGACGTGCGGCGGCTGATTGCGCTTTGCAGAACGATGCGCACAGGCTGTATCTCGCTGGCGGCGGGGCTGGCTGTGGCGATGGCGTGGGTCGGCGCGACGATGGAAAAGCGCCATCGCCCGGTGATGATCGGCGCGGTCTGCGGGGCGCTCGTGCCGGCGGCCGCCGCGGGCGTCGTCGGCGGCATGATGAACGCGGCCGGGTTCGGGGCGGTGTTCGTCGGCCTGCATCGGCTGATTTTCACCAACTCAAACTGGCTGCTCAACCCGGCGACGGATATTCTGATTCGGATGATGCCGCAGGCGCTGTTTGAAACGGCGCTGCGCGACGTGCTCGGGCAGTTCGCGCTGGCGTTTGCGCTGGCCGTGCTGCTGCTGGCGGCGGCGTATGCCGTCGTTTCCGGCATGGTGAAGCGGCAGTTGACACAGACGGAGGAAAGACCATGAACTACGGACAGAGTGCCAAAGCGCAGACCGAACGCCTGATGGCGGACGGCCATGCGACGATTTTGGCGATTGAATCGAGCTGCGACGAAACGGCCGCCGCGATTGTGCGCGACGGGCGGCAGGTGATCTCCTCCGTGATTTCCTCGCAGATTCCGCTGCACGCGATGTATGGCGGCGTTGTGCCGGAAATCGCGTCGCGCGCGCACGTGGAGAGCGTCGATCCCGTGGTGGACGAGGCGCTCAAAAAGGCGGGCATGACGCTTTCCGACGTGGACGCGATGGCCGTGACCTACGGCCCCGGTCTGGTCGGCGCGCTGCTCATCGGCGTTTCGGCGGTCAAGGCGCTGGCCTACGCGGCCGGTAAGCCGCTCGTTCCGGTGAACCACATCGAGGGGCACGTCAGCGCGAACTATGTGGCGCACCCCGATCTGGAACCGCCGTTCGTCTGTCTGGTGGCCTCGGGCGGCCACAGCCATATCGTCCGCGTGGAGGATTACGGCGTGTATACCCTGCTGGGGCAGACGATGGACGACGCGGCGGGCGAGGCGTTTGACAAGGCGGCGCGCGTGCTCGGCCTGCCGTATCCGGGCGGACCGCTGCTGGATAAGCTCAGCCGCGAGGGCAACCCGCACGCGCTGAAGCTGCCGCACGTGCAGACGCCGGGGCGCTATGATTACAGCTTTTCCGGCCTGAAAACGGCGCTGATTAACACGGTGCACAAGCTGCGCCAGAACGGGCAGGATGTGCCCGCCGCCGATATCGCCGCCAGCTTCCAGCACGCGGCGGTGGAGCTGCTGAGCGACAAGGCGATGCTGGCCGCCGTCGAAACGGGCGCGAAGACCGTCGCGCTGGCGGGCGGCGTGGCGAGCAACAGCGGCCTGCGCAACACGATGAACGACAAATGCCAGAAGGCGGGGCTTCGCCTGGTGATGCCGCCGCCGATCCTCTGCACGGACAACGCGGCGATGATCGGCAGCGCGGCGTTCTATCGGCTCATGCGCGGAGAAATCGCGGGGCTGGATTTGAACGCCTGCCCGTCGCTGAGGCTGGTGTAACGCGGGCTGAGCCCGCCTGCTCCTCCGCCAAAGTCTGCAAAGCATCAAAGTTCTGCTCACGCGAGCGATTCTACGCAATTTCCCATATCAAAAAAACGGGGCGCTGTCCCCAAGCCCATCGAAATGTTCGGCGGGTTTGGAGGCAGCGCCCCGTTGGTTTAGATCACCTTTTTCAGCCCCGGAATCCGGCTCATGGCAACCGAAATCGCGAGCGACGCGAGGAACACCAGCAGCGACACGCCCACGATGCTCAGCAGCAGCGCCCCGGCGGCGACGGGATAGGCGATATCAAGCCGCTCCAGCACGAGGGCGTGAACCAGATAGACGCCGAACGTGCATTTGGAAACGAGCAGCAGCGCGCGCTGCGCCTTCGCGCCGGGGGTCAGGCGCAGCTCCTTGAAGAAGACGAAGAGCGCCGCCGTCATCGTCAGCACACCCAGCGACGCGCCGGAGGTGAAGACGGCGCTGGTGGCCTGAAGCACGGCGGAGTGCCAGCGCGTCAGCAAAATCGTTATCACGCAGGAGAGGCAGCCCGCCGCGCAGAGCAGGCGGCGCGCCGCTTTGGGGAGCGGATAGGCCATCAGGTAATGCCCCAGCACAAAGGCATACAGCGCGGTCAGGCCGCGATAGGGGTTGAGCTGCGCGCAGGCGGATTGAAGGGACTGGAGAACGTCCTTGTGCGGCAGTTCAAACAGCAGCGCGAAATTCAGTGCGCGGCCGATGAGGTAGGTGAACAAAAAGCCGATGAGCAGGAAATACTCGGTCGCCTTTTTGGATTCGGTGATTTTGCGGAGCAGCGGCACGACGGCATACAGGCTGATGAGCGTGAAGACGAACCACATGTGATAATGGCCGCGGAGCAGCTCGTTGAGGAACGTCCACTTGCCCTTGCCGCGCAGCAGGCAGTACGTGAGCGCATAGACCGCCGACCAGAACACGAAGGCGGCGGCCAGACGCGCGATGTTTTTCCGATACAGCGTTCGGGTGCTCATCGCCTTCTGCGGGGCGAGGAGAAACGCGCCGCTGAGCATGAAGAACGCCGAAACATTCCAGCAGCAAAGGCCGGTGATCGCGTTCATCACGTTCCAGGGGGCGGAGGCGATTTCCACGTCGAGATACGCCTGCGGGCTGACGTGCAGCATGACCACCGTGAACGCGGCCAGAATACGGAGCAGATCCAAGCCCCAGTTTCTTTCAACGGTTTTGGTTTCCATAGATGTGCGCACTCTCTTTCTGGTGAAGTCGCCTTTGGGGCGCGTTATCCGACGGAATCCTCGAACGGCACGAACAGCGCCGGGTCGGGCGTCGGGGTGAAGGTGGGCAGCGGCGTGGACGTGGGCGCGGGGGTATCGGTCGGGCGCGGCGTCTCGAACACGATCATTTCGGGCACGGGCGTCTCAGGCACCGGCGTCCCTTCGGGCTGCGCGGCAGTCAGATTGACGGCGGCGGAGAAGAGCAGCGCCTGCGTCTGCTTGCCCGCCGCGCCGTCTACGGTCAGGCCGTAATCGCTCTGGAAATCCTTGACGGCCTGAATGGTGCCGCCGTAATAGCCGCCGGTGATCGAGCCATGGTAATAACCCAGCTCGGTCAGCCGCATTTGCAGCATGTATACGTCCTCGCCCTTCTTCCCGCGGGAGAGTGTTCGGTATTGGGTCGGCCAGTTTTCCGGGGCGTATGCCGGCGTGGCCGTCGGGGCGGGCAGCGGGTTTTCGCGCAGGGTGGAGGTGTTGAGCGTGGGCTTGAGCGTCATCGTGTATTCCGGGTCGTAGTCGCCCTCGTAGACGGTGATGATCGTGCCCTCCTTGCAGTTTTCGTAAATCCATTTCGCGTCGGAGACGAGCAGGCGGACGCAGCCGTGGGAGGCGGGCGTGCCCAGCGCGTCGAAGGATTTGACGGAGAGGGTGTTTTCGTTCGGCTCGGAATAGAGCACGGAGTGGAAGGCGTTGGCCGCGTCGATGCGCGTCAGATACTGCGCGTGGGAGCCCCATGTCGGGAAATAGCCCCAGCGGGCGCGCTTTTTCGGCATGATGGTCGTTTTGCAGGGCGTGGGGTATTTGCTCGTGCCGGTGGAACAGATCATTTCGCGCACGAGCACGGTGTATTGGCCGTCTTCGTCGTATGTATAGGCGCGGGTGATCTGGTTGACGACGTCCACCATCAGGGTGTATTTCGCCGGTTCGGGCGTGGGGGACGGCCGGGGCGTGGCCGCGGCGGGGACGGCGGCGGCGGAAAAGAGCAGCTCCTGCGTGTCGCGCCCCGCGATGCCGTCGGCGCTCAGGCCGTTGTGCGCCTGAAAGGCCTTGACGGCGGCCTTGGTCACCTTGTAATAGCCGCCGGAGACCTTCGCGTTGTAAAAGCCCAGTTCGGACAGGCGGGTTTGGAGCTGCGCGACCCGCTCGCCGGAATCGCCGTATTTGAGCGTCCGCTTGAAGGTGAAGTCAATCGGCTCGACTTCGGCGGGCGATTCGGTTGCGGCAGGCGCTTCGATTGGAGCGGGCGTTTCGGCGGGAACCGTCGTAGGCACAAAGAAATTTTCGTCGGCCGCCTCGCCGTCGGGGGAGATGAACTGAACGTTGCCGTCGTCGCCCAGGATGACCTGCCCGGCCTCGTCCTCCCAGAGGATTTTTTCGCATAAACCGCAGGTAGGAACGAGCCAGAGCAGACAGAGGAAAAGCGCGAGATGTTTCATGGAAACCTCCGAGAGATGAGTTTTCACACCCATCATAGCACAAGCGTGAAATAAAAACAACCGGAGCCGCTCTTCCGACGGGAAAAGCGGCTCCGGCTGTTACAAAGGAGAATGGAGAATGAAGAATAGGGAATGTGTATCGATATGGAAGCGCCGCGCTTACTTGCTGCTGGAGGTATCCACATCGGTCGGCTGCGGCACGACCAGATCAAGCGTCAGGGTCTTGCCGTTGCGGTCGATCTTGACGGAAACGGTGTCACCGGAGGTCTGCTTGGCCTTGATGGCGTTCAGGTCATCCGCGGAGGTCACGGTTTCGCCCGCAAACTCGGTGATGATGTCGCCCTTTTGCAGGCCGGCGCGCTCAGCGGCGCTCATGCTGGAAACCTCGGTGATATACACGCCGACCGGCATGGAATACTGCTTGCTCATTTCCTCGGTAATATCGCGGATGGTGATGCCCAGCATGATCTGGCTGCCCTTGGTCTGATCCTTGACGGAATCCGGGTCGTTGATCATCTGCGCGACGAGATCCTTGATGTTGTTGACCGGAATGGCGTAACCGATGCCCTCGATGCTCACGGAAGAGCTCTTGGCGTAGACGATGCCGACGACATTGCCGTAGGAATCAAACAGCGCGCCGCCGGAGTTGCCGGGGTTGATGGCCGCATCCGTCTGAATGGCGTTGATGGTCACGTCGTCGATGGTCAGCTCCTGCTCGACGGCGGAGATGATGCCCGCGGTCACAGAGCCGTGCACCTGACCCATCGGGTTGCCGATGGCCACGGCTAGCTCGCCGACCTCAAGCTGATCGCTGTCGCCAAAGGCCGCGGCGTTCAGGCCGGTCGCGTCGATCTTGAGCACCGCGATGTCGTTGCTCTCGGAGGAGCCGACGAGCGTGGCCTCGTAGGTCTTCTCTTCGCTGCCGTCGCCGGGGTTGACGTAGACGGTGATCTTGTCCGCGCCGGAGATGACGTGGTTGTTGGTCAGAACGTAGCCGTCCTCAGAGATGATGACGCCGGAACCGGCGGCCTTCTCGGTGTATTCCTGTGTGCCGCCGCGGCCGCCGCGGTTGCCGTAGCCATAGCCGAAGCCGTAGCCGAACATGCCGCCGAACGGGTTGTAATAGTCGTTGTCGTAGGTGTTGTAGACCACCTTGGTCTCCGTCTCGATGGCCACGACGGAGGTGCCGCACTTCTTGGCGATCTCCGGGATGGTGAGGGAATCCTCGCTTGAGGCGGCCTCGATCACGCTGAAATGTTTTTCGTTGTTATCGGCCTGAGCCAGCGCGCTCATGCCGGCCGTAACCGTCAGCGCCAGCGCGGCGGTCAGGGCAATCAGGGGACGAATGGATTTACGCATAAGAATGATCTCCTTTCGGGGTTAAATCGCGGATGGTCTCGCCGGAAGGGGGCGGTGCTTTCCTGCCCGCTTTCCTTCAGGCGATGGCTGTATTATAGGAAAGGCGTATGAAGAAAAAATGGTAGACTTGAGGAAAAAACATTAAAACATTGTGACAATATTGTGTCAGGGTCAATCCGCGCCGGGCGTGCGCAAAAGCCCGGCGGCGCTTATGCGTTTCTGAGCGCGGCAAAGCCGAGCGACAGCAGGTCAAACCCGACCCGCATCAGCGGCGGCGTGCTCCGTTCGAGGGAAACGCCGTTTGTCATAATCCCCACGCCCGCGCCGGTGGCGGGATCGGCGAACAGCTCGGCGCACATGCCGTAGGCCACCCCCTGATGGCCGACGGGCGAAAAGCCGGGGAACACGCCGGGCAGATACGCGACGTTCAGGCCGCGCCCGACCGCGCCCACGCCGCCCAGCCCATCCTGCGGGGCGCGCATCAGGTCGAGCGACGCGCGGGAGAGAACGCCCATTTCCCCGTGCGAGGCGAGCAGCCCCAGCAGGGCGGCCATGCCCGCGCTGTCCGTAATCAGCCGCCCGGCGGCGCAGAGGTAATCGCGCTCGGGGTCAAAGGGATCGGGCTTGCGGCGGGAAAGCGCCTGCGCGTTGTATTTGCGGATGGGGACGGGGAAGCGCATGCTGTAGCCGTTGGCCAAATCCGACCGGGGCGCGATGCGGCCGGGGACATAGCTGGCGCGGATGGCAAGCGGCGCGAAGACGAGCGCCCGCATGATATCGTCAAACGGGCGGTTTGCCGCGCGCTCCATCGCCGCGCCCGCCGCGCCCGCGCCGAGGTTGGTATAATGAAAGGCCTCGCCGGGTCTGGCGGGCAGCCAGTTGTCGGCGTTTTCCAGCAGCTCGCGCAGGGTGCAGCCCTTCTGCATGCCGCGCGAACCGTAATTCCCCTCGTCGCGGATGGAGGCGGTATGGGTGAGCAGCATGCGCAGGGTGACGGGCGCATCCGGAAAGCGGGGATTGCGGACGGGATAGCCGAGATGGGCGGAAAGATCGTCGTCCAGCCCGAGCGCGCCGCGCTCGACCAGCGCCAGCGCGCCGAAGGTCATCACCAGCTTGCTGACGGAGGCGACGCGGAAGCAGGTTTCCTCCGTCACGGGGACGCGCCCCAGCAGGCGCGCCGTGCCGAAGCAAAACGTCTCGTGCGCCCCGGACGGGCGGCGCAGCACGACGCACGCGCCCAGCGCGCGATTCTTTTCCAGAATGGTTTCCATGGTCAATTCGAAGCGCAGGCGCGATTCGGGCGACATGCGCCCGTCCTCGCGGCGCGGGAGAACGGGAAAGCGGGAGAACGTGCGCTCGGCGCGTTCGCGCAGAACGGCCAGCTCCCCGGCGGTCGGGTTTTTCAAGGGACGGTTCCTCCTTTTGGACGGGGCTTGTGTATTCATTCATTGTAATGCGGCGCGGCGGGGCTGTCAACGCGAAAAAAAATGCGTCAACGCCTTGCGCGTCTATCGGATTCACCGTATAATAACCCCACCGGATTTAATCGGAAATTTTGCGCGCGGCAGCGAATGGGAGGGAAGCTCGACATGAGGGCTTTTTTTGACGGATGGACAACGCTCGGCCAGCCGCTGAGCATGGCGGCGGTGCTGATGCGCATCTGCGTGGCGGTGGTGATCGGCGCGGTGATCGGTATCGACCGCGAAATCAAAAACCGCCCGGCGGGCATGCGCACGCACGTGCTGGTGTGCGTCGGCGCGGCGCTGGTTTCGCTGATCGAATGTCACGCGGTTGCGGACGCGGTGGCGCTGGGCAGCGCAGCGGTGAACGTGAGCCTTGGGCGCATCACCACGTCGGTGGTTTCCGGCGTGGGCTTCCTCGGCGCGGGCACGATCTTTATGAGCGACCGAAAGATTTCCGGCCTGACGACGGCGGCCTCGCTCTGGTGTACGGCCTGCATCGGGCTGGCGATCGGCTCGGGCTACATCCTGATGGCGGTTGCCGCGGGCGCGATCGTGCTGGTGATTCTGCGGCTGATGCAGCGCATCGTGCACGTCAACACGCTCAAGCGGCTGGAGGTGCAGTTTATCCACCGCGCGCAGACGCTGGCGTTCCTCAACGAGTACTTTATGAACCTGGGCGTGAAGGTGCTGGACGTGGATTTTCACGCGGAGAGCAGGCCGGAGGGCAATCTGTATACCAACCTGTACACGCTCTCTATGCCCGCTAAGATGAGCTATGTGGATGTGATCGGCACGCTGTCCGAGCATCCGAACATCCGCACCGTGCGGACGAGGAACCTCTAAGCCCCTGCGTCAGCGCGAGCGAAAAGCCGAGCGCGGCAAAGTCGCTGGCGCTCTGGCAGGCGAGCAGCCCCCAGAGGCCGAAGAGGCGCGGCAAAACCGCCAGCAGGGGGAGAAAGAAGAGCGCCTGTCGGCTGGTGGCGACGAGCGAGGCGCGAAGGGTGAGCCCCATGGCCTGCGTGAGCATGGTCATCAAGATGACGGCGCTCTGCGCGGGAAAGGCGACGCTTTGCAGGCGGAGCGCGCGGCGCGCGGCCTCGGCGGCCTGCGCGTCCGGCGCGAAACGGGCGGCCAGCGCCGGGGCAAGGGCGAAAAAGGCCAGACCGGCCGCCAGAGAAAACGCAATCGCGACGCGCTGACAGAAGCGATAGGCTTCCTGACAGCGCGCCGTTTGCTTTGCGCCGAAGGCCGCGCCGCAGACCGGCTGAAAGCCCTGACCGAAGCCGATGACGGCCGAGGTGAACGGCATGATCGCGCGGGCGCAGAGCCCCATGCCCGCCAGAACGGGCGCGCCGAACCCGGCGGACACGCGGGAAAGCAGCGCGGCGGACACGCTCGTTGCGCCCTGACGCAGCAGCGTCGGCAGGCCGGAGCGCATGATCTCCGAAAAGACGGCGCGCGTCAGGCGGACGCGGCGAAGCGACGGGCGGATCAGCTCGCCGTGGCGCAGGGTGTAGGCGAGCAGAACGGCCAGCGTCGCGGCCTCGCGCGCCAGCATGGCCATGCCCGCGCCGGATGCGCCCAGCCCCATGCGGCCGCAGAGAAGCAGCAGCAGCGCCGCGCCCAGCGCCGAGCCGACGAGCGCGGCGGCCATGTTCGGCAGGGTTTTCCCCTGCGCGCGCAGCAGGCTGCTCAGCACCAGCGCGCCGCACAGCGGCGGCCCGCTGACGAAGACGGCGCGCGCATAAGGCAGACCGGCGGCGACGGCGCTTTCCGGCGCGCCGAGCAGGCGCAGAACCGGCGCGGCGAAGAGAAGCCCGGCCGCCAAAAGCAGGGCGGAAAGCCCCAGCGCGGCGAAGAACGCCGTGGAGGCGGCGCGGCGGGCGGCCTCGCGCCGCCCCTGACCGATACAGCGGCTGACAAAGCTGCCCGCGCCCATGCCGAGCGTGAAGCCGACGGTCTGCTCCAGCAGGATCAGCGCGAGGCTCGCGCCGACGGCGGCGGAGAGCGACGCATCCCGCGCGGAGAGGACGAGCGCCTCGAGAAGCGGGCAGACGGAGGCGGCAAGCATGGCCGCGACGCTGGGCGCGGCGATTTTCAGCGTCAGCGTCCGCACGTCGCCGGTCAGCAGATCGGTTTTCGCCACAAAGCGCGCCCCCTTTCAGAAAGGCTTTCGGGAGAAACAAGGCGTATCGCCAAAATATCATTTGACACGCGCGCGGGGTTAGCGTATTATGGATCAGAGAAAAGAGCGAGAAAGCGCGCGGACACAATCAGTCTGCCCACAAGGGGCGGACGAGATGCGGCGCGCAACGAAGGAGGAACATTATGCTCATTGGCGCATTGGAAGCGGGCGGAACCAAGATGGTCTGCTCGATCGGCAACCCGCAGGGCGGCGTGCTTCAGCGCGCCAGCTTTCCGACGCTCACGCCCGACGTCACCGTGCCGCAGATTGTGGATTTTATCGGGAAATTCGACGTGAAGGCGCTGGGCATCGGCTCCTTCGGCCCGCTGGACCTGAACCCGGCCTCGCCGACCTACGGCAGCATCACCAAGACCCCGAAGAAGGAATGGATCCAGTATCCGCTGATGGCCGCACTCAAGGACGCGCTGGGCGTGCCCACGGGCATCGACACGGATGTGAACGCGGCGGCGCTGGCGGAATACACCATGGGCGCGGGCAAGGGGCACGGCAGCCTGCTGTATGTGACGGTGGGCACGGGCATCGGCGGCGGTCTGGTGATCGACGGCAAGATGGTGCACGGGCTGGTGCACCCGGAAATGGGGCACATGCTCCTCGCGCCGCAGGAGGGCGACTCCATGCCCGACGGCGTATGCCCGTATCATCGGCACTGCCTCGAAGGGCTGGCCAGCGGCCCCGCGATTGAAAAGCGCTGGGGGCTTTCCGCCAAGCTGATGACCGAGGATCACCCCGCGTGGGAGCTGGAGGCGACGTATCTGGCGCAGATGTGCGTGAACATGATCGTCACGGTATCGCCGGAGGTGATCGTGCTCGGCGGCGGCGTGATGCAGCAGATGCACCTGTTCCCCAAAATTCGCGAAAGGGTGCTTAAACTGCTGGGCGGCTACGTCTCCTCCCCGAGCATCACGCCCGAGGGAATCGACAGCTATATCGTGCCGCCCGCGCTGGGCGTCAATTCCGGCGTGATCGGCGCGCTGCTGCTGGGCGCGCAGGCGCTGGAGAAGGAAGGGGAGCGCTGAGACGCTGCCTCAGACTCCGGCAAGATTCGAGGACTTTGCATTTCTCACGATAATTGAACAAATTCCGCACAAAACGCGGGCGCGCAATGCGCGCCCCTACAACGTTGCGAAAAAAGTAGCCGCGTATTGTACCGCCGTACCCGTAGGGGCGCGCATCGCGCGCCCGTTATAAGATTCTGTACAAAATCTCTGATTTGCACATTGATTGCTACATCATAAAAAGCCGCTCGTCGAGCGGCTTTTCTGTTGTTATTGCAGCAAAAACAATTATCTCTATTTTATCGCGAAGCGATAAAAAGAGGGAAGTCCAGAAACCTCAGGTTTCTGGCGGGGTATGGGGCGGAGCCCCATCGTTTCCTCGTTATTTGACTTCGTCCTCGGGGATGCGGTAGAGCTGGCGGTTATCCAGCCCCCAGACCTTTTCGGAAAAGCCGCCGGGGATGGCGCGGGAGAGCGCCTCGTCCATCTCATACAGGCGCGCATCGAGGGTGTCAATGGTGTTGAGCACCTCGGCCTCCGGGAACTTCGGCGCAAGCGGGCTGCCGTATTCGGGAATCCCGTGGTGGGAGAGCACCATGTGCTGAAGCAGCAGCGCCTTGCCGGGGTTCGCCTTCGTCTTTTCGGCGGCGAGCTGGATGTTGACCACGCCGCGGACGATGTGGCCGATGAGCTTGCCATCCACGCTGTAATCGGAGACGAGGCCGAGGGTATCGGCGTCCATCTCGTCGATCTTGGCGAGGTCGTGGACGATCACGCCCGCAATCAGCAGGCTCGCGTTCAGCTGGGGATAGACGGACATGATCGCGTTGGCCGCGCGGAGCATCGTGGTGGTGTGGTGGAGCAGGCCGCTGCGCTCGGCGTGGTGCATCTGCTTGGCGGCGGGGAAGGTCAGCAACTTGTCGCCCGCACGGTCGAGCAGCTCGCAGGTGATCCGGCGCAGATCCGGGTCGGCGATATGATCCGCCGCGCGGACGACCTCGCCGAGCATCTCGTTCGGGTCGCGCGGGGCGCAGGGGATGAGGGCGGACATATCCACCGGATCGCGGTTTTCGGCGGCGCGAATCTTTTCCACGCGAAGCTGCATGCGACCGTTGAACTCGTTGCCCGTGGCGCGCACCTTGACGATGCTGCCCGCCAGCGGCGGCTGAACGGTGCCATCCCACATCTTCGCGTTGATCGAGCCGGATTTATCGGCCAGCGTCATATCCAGATAGTTTTTGCCGTTGGCGCTGGCGCGCTGCTCGGCGGAGCGGACGATCAGGTAGCCCTCGAAGCGGTCGTCGCGCTTGATATCAGACAAATACATATAAAAAAACTCCTTCCTGTGTCAATGATATTATGAACGATACGGACGGGGTTTGCAAGGAAAAGTTTCGAATTGCGGAAAACATGGAAAAAAACAGGGTATGAAATATTATACTACCCTTTTGGACGCGGCCGGGGCGGCGGCGGATAAAACGCAGGAAAAGCCTGATATTACACCGAAACTCGATATGGTGTCCATGCGAAATGACGCGCCGCGCGCGGGGAGAACTATTCAAGTCGCTAAAAAAAGCCGTTGACATATGGTGAAACGTTGATTATAATAAATGTACAAACGTCAAAAGCGATAAAAAACAAAAAACAAAATCGTTGATTTGTTTCAAGGATTCGGCTTGATTGTTCGGTGTGGTTTCGTTACTCAGCGGGAGGATTCCCGTTGAAATAAAAAGAAGAGGTGTTTCCCATGAAAAAGATTCTTGCTCTGGTAATGGCTCTGCTCGTCGTTATGGTTTGCGGCGTGGCGACTGCTGAGCAGGCGGCTCCGAAGATCGGCATTGCGATTTATCAGTTTGCCGATAACTTCATGACCCTGTATCGCACTGAGCTGGTTCGTTATCTGACCGAAGACTGCGGCATCCCGGCTGAGAACATCACTGTGATGGACGGCAAGAACGATCAGGCCGAGCAGACCAACCAGATTGACGGCTTCATCGCCGACAATGTTGACGTTATGATTCTGAACCTCGTGCAGAGCACGTCCGCCGCGACCGTCGTTCAGAAGGCCGACGCCGCCGGCATCCCGGTTGTGTTCATCAACCGTGAGCCGAGCGAGGAAGACATGAAGCTCTCCGACAAGATTTGCTACGTTGGCGCCGATGCTCGTCAGTCCGGCACCTTCCAGGGCGAAATCATTGCCGAGACCGAGAACCACGGCGACTTCAACGGCAACGGCGTTGTCGATTACGTGATGATTATGGGCGACCCGGAGAACGTTGACGCGAAGTACCGCACCGAGTTCTCCATCAAGGCGCTTGAAGACGCTGGCCTGAAGACCAACGAGCTGTACAAGCAGCGCGGCGACTGGGATCAGACCAAGGGTCAGGAACTGGCGGCGACCGCGCTGACGCAGTTCGGCAACGATGTTGACGTTATCTTCTGCAACAACGACGCGATGGCGCTGGGCGCTTATCAGGCGATCGTTGACGCTGGCCGCACCGTTGGCGAGGACATCTACCTCGTGGGCGTTGACGCGCTGGACGAAGTGCAGGAAATGGTTAAGGAAGGCAAAGTCACCGGCACCGTGCTCAACGACCACATCGGCCAGAGCCACACCGCCGCCGACGCTGCCATCAAGGCCGCCAATGGCGAGACCCTTGAGAAGTACTACTGGGTTGACTACGTGAAGGTCACCAAGTAATTCTTGTAAAGGTAAAATCAAAGGAGGTGCGTGCGCTTTGTGCGCAGGCACCTTCTTTTATAAGCAAAAGGGGGACACGTTCATGGCGGAGTATCGTCTTGAGATGCGCGGAGTTGTTAAGCAGTTCCCGGGCGTTAAGGCGCTCGATCACGCGCAGCTCAAGCTCAGACCCGGCACGGTTCACGCGCTGATGGGTGAGAACGGTGCAGGCAAATCCACCTTGATGAAGTGCATGTTTGGCATTTACAAGATGGACGAGGGCGAAATCTATTACGAGGGCAAAAAGGTTGATATCAACGACCCGCTTCAAGCGTTGAGCATGGGCATCGCGATGGTGCATCAGGAGCTTCAGCCGATTCCCGAGCGTTCGGTCGCTGAAAATATCTACATCGGGCGCTACCCGATGAAGAAGCTGTTGGGCGTTATCCCGGTGGTCGATCATGAAAAGATGTATGCAGACACCGAGAAACTGCTCAAAAAGGTTCGGATGAATTTCGACCCCAAACAGCGTTTGGGCGATCTCTCCGTTTCGCAGATGCAGTCGGTTGAAATTGCCAAGGCGGTTTCGGCGGACTGCAAGGTGCTGATTCTGGACGAACCGACCTCTTCTTTGACGGCAAACGAAGTTGAAGCGTTGTTCCGCATCATCGAGGATTTGAAAGCGGAGGGCGTTTCAATCGTCTATATCAGCCACAAGATGGACGAAATTCTGCGCATCTCCGACGAAGTGACCATCATGCGCGACGGCCACTACATCGGCACGTGGGACGCGAAGGAGCTGACTACGGACAAGATCATTACCCAAATGGTTGGCCGTGAGCTGAGCAACCTGTTCCCGGAGCGCCACAACGTGCCGGGCGAACCGGTTTTCGAGGTGAAGGATTTCACGTCCATCAATCCGCGTTCGTTCCGTCATTGCTCGTTTGAAGTACGCAAGGGTGAAATCCTTGGCGTGGCGGGTCTGGTTGGCGCACAGCGTACCGAACTGATGGAAGGTATCTTCGGTATTCGCGCGCACAACGAGGGCACGATTAAGTTCAAGGGCGAGGAAATCAAAATCTCCCGTCCGCGCGATGCGATCAAGCACGGCATTGCACTGCTGACGGAAGACCGCCGCGCGACGGGTATCATGGGTGTGCTCTCCGTTGCGGACAACATTTCCGTGGCAAGCCTTGACCAGTATCTCGATATGGGCATTGTCATCAACGACAAGAAGATCGAGCAGCTTGTTCAGGACAACGTGAAGAAGATGAACATCAAGACACCTTCTTCCAAAACGCAGATTCAGTCTCTCTCCGGCGGCAATATGCAGAAGGTGCTGATTGGACGCTGGCTGGCGAACAACCCGGACGTTTTGATTTTGGACGAACCGACGCGCGGGATCGACGTTGGCGCGAAGTACGAAATCTATTGCATCATCGAGGAGCTGGCGCGCGCGGGCAAGAGCATCATTATGATTTCCTCCGAAATGAGTGAAATCATCGGCATGAGCGACCGCGTGATGGTCATGTGCGATGGTCGAATCACGGGCTTCATCGACGGCAAGGAAGCCAATCAGCAGAACATTATGACGTTGGCGACGCAGTTTGAAACGCAGCCGACAGCCGCAGACTGAGTAACGCAAAGGAGAACTACTTATTATGGGCAAGAAATTCAGCGTGAAATCCATTGGCAAATGGCTTTCCGAAAACATCATCATCGTGCTGATCTTCCTCGCATCCGTGTTCGTCAGCACACAGAACAAGAACTTCCTTTCTGCGAACAACATTCGTAACCTGCTTTCCAATACCGCTGT
Source organism: uncultured Eubacteriales bacterium (assembly GCA_900542395.1). GTDB lineage: Bacteria > Bacillota > Clostridia > Christensenellales > Aristaeellaceae > Ventricola. The sequence goes on along the minus strand of UQNM01000028.1, from coordinate 15,328 downwards.
TCGCTTCATCATTGCCTGCGGCGTTTCCGGATGCTTGATTACCAAGGGCACCGACCTTTCCGCTGGCCGCGTGGCTGGCCTTGCGGCTTGCCTTTCCGGTATTCTGATGCAGCGCGCCAATTACGACCAGCGCTTCTATCCGGGTATGCCGGAGATGCCGCTGCTCGTGGTTCTGCTGATTGTCGTCGCACTGTGCGCGCTGATCGGTGCTGTGAATGGTTCTGTTATCGCTTTCCTCAAAGTGCCGCCGTTCATCGCGACGCTGGGCATGCAGACGCTGGTTTACGGCGCTTGCCTTGTGTATACGGGCGCGATTCCGATTGGCGGTCTGCGCAGCGATTACACGGGTCTGGCGACGGGCTACGTCGGTACGCGCATGCTGAGCAACCTGACGATTATCGCGATTTTCATCGGCCTGTTCATGTGGTTCTTGTATAACAAGACCCGCTACGGCAAGTATATGTATGCCATCGGCGGCAACGAAAATGCGGCTGAGGTTGCGGGCATCAATGTCAACAGAAGCAAAATTTTGATCTACATGCTGGCTGGCGCGCTCTATGGTCTGACCGGTTTCCTCGTCTGCGCGAAGTCCGGCGGCTGCTCGGTCAATACCGCGCAGGGCTGGGAGCTTGAAGCCATCGCAGGCTGCACCATCGGCGGCGTTTCCGTCAACGGCGGCGTCGGCACGATTCCGGGCATCCTCATCGGCGTTCTGGTGTTCGAGGTGTTGAAGATTGTTCTCCAGTTCCTCGGCGTGGAATCTTCCTACACCTACATTGCGCAGGGTCTGGTTATCATTATCGCTGTTGCGCTTGATCTGCGTAAGTATCTGGCGAAGAAGTAAAAAAGCCCCCTTTGAATCCGCCGCGTGTCATGCGTGGCGGATTTTTGGATTCGAGAAAGGAATGATAGGATGAGCGAAGAAAAAAAGTCTAAAAAGAAAATTGATGAAGCGATGGTTGATAAAATCGTGGAAGAAACCAAACAGCAGAAAAATCTCAAAGAACAGATTTACGATAGAATCAACATCCCGCTCCCCGTGCTCGATGTGTTTATTGTGGTTTGCGTGGTTGCGCTCGCGGCGATCCTCATTTTCTGCCGCACAAAATAAACTGCGCTCTATGTCGAATTGAAAACGAGAATAATTCTCAAAAACTTTTCAAAAAACGCTTGACAAACAGAAGAATCGTGGCTATAATGATGATACAGATTCTCACTGAGCGAGGTGATAAGCGATGAAAGCCAAGATCAGCGCACAGGCGCAGACGGTTCTTGATATCTTGGCCGCGAAGCGCTGTCACCTTACTGCCGACGAGATTCTGGAAGGCCTGGACGGTATCGGAACGGCGACCGTCTACCGCGCGCTGGATCACCTGAGGGAAATGGGGCTGATTCGCAGGCTCTCCCTCGGGAAGAAAAGCGCGGTATACGAATACATCCGCACCAATCACATGCATTTCGTGTGTGAGCAGTGCGGAAGCGTGTACGATATCGAGGCGGATTTTACCGGCATGGCGGCGGAAGCCGCGAAATGCTGCGGGCACCGCGTCAACTGGTGCGAGGTAACGGCTCACGGCGTCTGCAAGGACTGCCTGAGCAGACAAAAGGCGTCAACCGGCGAGGGCTGAGCGTTTAACGGCTCCCGGCGGCTCAACAGAGAACAAAAATGTTAAGGAGGAAACAGGTATGAAAAAGTGGGTTTGCACGGTTTGCGGTTATGTTTGGGAAGGCGAGAATCCGCCGGAGAAGTGCCCGCAGTGCGGCGTTCCGGCCAGCAAGTTTGTCGAGCAGAAGGGTGAGCGCGCTTGGGCGGCCGAGCATGTGGTCGGCGTGGCCAAGGGCTGCCCGCAGGAGATCCTCGACGGCCTGCGCGCGAACTTCGCGGGCGAGTGCAGCGAGGTCGGTATGTATCTGGCGATGGCGCGCGTCGCGCATCGCGAGGGCTACCCGGAGATCGGCCTCTACTGGGAGAAGGCCGCGTATGAAGAGGCCGAGCATGCGGCAAAGTTCGCCGAGCTGCTGGGCGAGGTCGTGACCGACTCCACCAAGAAGAACCTTGAAATGCGCGTTGAGGCCGAGAACGGCGCGACCGAGGGCAAGTTTGAGCTGGCGAAGCTGGCCAAGCAGCATAACCTCGACGCGATCCACGACACCGTGCATGAGATGGCGCGCGACGAAGCCCGCCACGGCAAGGCGTTCGAGGGGCTGCTCAAGCGGTACTTCGGCTGAGAAAAAGCGAATATTGTTTGAAAAACGAGGGTTGTCTCCGAGAGGGGATGACCCTTTTTTGATGGGGCGGCATAAAACATCCCCGCCTCCCTTGTTCAGAGCGGCGGGGTGAATCTGCGGCAGAAAACGGGTTACAGCCCCATCTTTTCGACGTATTCTTCCAAACACCAGCCGTTTTGCGTGATGACGGCGGCGGCTTCTTTGCCGACATAGCGGAAATGCCAGCTCTCGGCGACAAAGCCCGTCAGCTTCTGCTTTTCGGCGGTGAAGCGGACGATGAAGCCGTATTCCGCGCAGTGCGCGTGGAGCCACTTCTGCTGCTGTGTGCCGGTGAAGCTCACGCCGGGCACGGTGATGTCAAAGGCGAGGCCGGTCTGATGTTCGCTCGTTCCGGCGGGGGCGACGGTGTTGTAGGTGGCGGACAGGCAGCGGTTGCGCGACCAATCCGGGTTATTCTTCCGGTATTTGGCGACGGAGTTATCCACCAGCTTCTGCTGCTCGCTGTACGTGCGGTAGGCAGAGGAAATCTGGAAATTGGAAACGCCGTCGGCGATGGCGGCGGAGAGCATCTGCCCCAGCGCTTCGGTGGCGGTTCGGTCGGCCTTTGTGCCGGAATACTTGACCTTCACGATGTCGGCGGAGAGCACGTTTTCAATCGTCACCAGATCGGTCGGCGCGTCGTTCTTGCCGAGCTTGTGCTGACGGTTGACCAGAATCAGGAAATCGGGCTTCGGCGCTTGATCGGCGGAAAGCGCGCTGCCGCTGTAGAGCAGCTCCTGCGTCTTTGCGCCCGCCAGACCGTCGGCGCTCAGACCGTTGACGGCCTGAAACCGGGTGACGGCTTCCTGCGTGTTTGCGCCGAAGGTGCCGTCCGCCGCGTCAGCGAGATAGCCCAGATCAATCAACGCCTGCTGGAGCTTTTTAACGTCATCGCCGGTGGAATTTTTTTTCAGCGTCCGGGTCGGAACGGCGGTCGGGGTGGGGGTGCCGGTGGGCGCGGCGGTCGGCATGGGCGTGATCGGATTCGGGGTCGGGGTATCGGGAATCAGGTTCGCGCCGCCGTAGCCGTATTGCGCGCCGAACGGGGCGTAAACCGCCGGCGTGGGCGTGATGGTCGGCTCGGGGCTGGGCGTGGCCTCGGCGCTCGGCACGGCGGTGGCGTCGGCCAGCGCGTCGAGGTTGGGCGCCTGTAAAAAGGTGGTCATCAGGGCGCTGACCAGCACGACGGCCAGCAAAATGCCGCTGGCCGCAAACAGCCTGCCGTAAGGCTGCCGCTTGTTTGGCATATCAGAGATTGCGCGGGATCGCCCGCGTGAGCGAGAGCTTGACGTTTTGCAAGCTTCGGCGGAAGTGAAGGCGGGCTCAGCCCGCTTGGATGGATCGGAAATTGCGCGGGATCGCCCGCGTGAGCGAGAGCTTGACGTTTTGCAAGCTTCGGCGGAGGTGAAAGCGGGCTCAGCCCGCTTGGATGGATCGGAAATTGCGCGAGATCGCCCGCGTGAGCGAGAGCTTGATATTTCGCGAACTTCGGCGGAAGTGAAGGCGGGCTCAGCCCGCTTGGGGGATGGACGCATGCGAGTCTCCTTTCCGGCGGTCAGAATATCCAACCGCCCGCCTCAATCTGCGCGTCGGCCCACGCGCGAAGCTGCGCCGTCGCCGCGTCCAGCGTTTCGCGGTCGGCCACGACATTTTCGCCGCGCGCAATACATTCGGTGATCGCGTCGTTGATCCACTGGCCGTAGTGCAGCGCGTCCTTGTAGTTGTTCAGGTCGAGCACCCAATCCGCGCGCGTGGTGAAATCGTAAATCGTCACGTTCGCAAAGCCGCTCAGCGCGTCGTAACAGAGCGAACGGAGGGCGAGCATGCTCTCAAGCGTGCCCTTGCTTTCCATCGTCGCCCACTCGGCGGCGGAATACGGCGGGAAAAAGATGTCGAATTGCGTTTCCGGGTGCGCGGCGACGTAGGGGAGCAGATGCGCGTCCAAATTGGCCTGCGCCTGCCGGATGTAAGCGTCCGCAGGCAGCGGATTTTCCGGCGCGGTGAAGCGGGCGGTATACAGCGCGACGGAGCCGTATTCATCCTGCCCCGCCCAGCAATACATGCTGTCGCGGATGGAGTCGTCCTGCTTCTGCCCCCACGCGCTCAGGCAGCGCGGCAGGAACGTGGCCAGCACGCTGCGGTTGAGCCAATAGGATACGTCGTTGAGGAGGCTGTCGTCATAGAGATACAGCGGCACGTCGCTGCCGGTCTGGTCGAGCCGGGCGATGAAGGAATAGACGTCCAGCCCGTAGACGATGCGGCGCATGTCGTGCGTGCGGAAGGCCAAATCCATCAGCAGCGCATGGTTATAGGCCGTTCCGGCGGAGGTGCACAGCTTGATAAAGCGGCCGCCGAGCAGCGAATCCATCTGCGACGGCCGGAAATTCTCGGTCACGGATGTGCCGACGATGGCGCTGTCGTATGTGTAGCTGCGCGCAACGCCCGCGTTGGCGTAGACCTGCGTGGTTCTGTCAATCGGCGGCAGATAGCGCGTCGCCGGACGATACACCTGAAAAGGATCAATGACGATCACCGTCAGGCTGATGGCGGCGATTGCGGCGAGCAGAAGCGCAAGGCTCGCAAGCGCCCAAGTTTTTCGTTTCATCAATACTTTACCGATAAACAGGGGAAAAAGCGGCAGGGGCGCGGGACGCGCGCCGGGGAAGCGTTGAGAGATTAGCGTCAGAAATTAAAGTACAGGAACACGCTCACGCTGGAAAGCGACAGGGTGCAGTAGAGAATCATCAACACGGTGGAAATGGAATTGCAGACGGTCGGGCGGAAATCCATCGTCTTTTCGTAGGTGTTGCGCAGGCCGAGGCAGGCAAATAGCGACGCGGCGTACCAAATCATCATATATACCGCGTTGCCGTCCGGATGGAAGCCGCCGGGCAGGGCGAAGGCGGAGGTGATGGAGTCGCGCAGCGGCCCGAAGTTCATCGTCAGCATGGCTTTGACGATGGCCAGCGCGTCGGCGAGGCTCGTCGCGCGGAAGAACACCCAGGCCACGACGATGAAGCCGAAATTGATCATCCATTGCAGCGCCGGGTGCAGGCCGTCATACGGCTTGCGGAAGAGGCGGTAGAGCACGCTCGCCGCCCCGTGCATCAGCCCCCAGAGCAGGAAGAGCCAGCCCGCGCCATGCCACAGGCCGCTGAGCAGAAAGACGATCATCAGGTTGACGCAGGTGCGCGCCAACCCTTTCCGGCTGCCGCCGAGCGGGAAATAGACGTAGGTGGTCAGAAAGCGGGAGAGCGTGACATGCCACCGCTGCCAGAATTCGCGGATGTTGAGGCTCTTGTACGGCGAATTGAAGTTGATTGGGATTTTGATGTTGAACATCAGCCCCACGCCGGTCGCCATATCGCAGTAGCCGGAAAAATCGAAGTAGAGCTGGAGGGTGTAGCCGATGGCGACGAACCACGCCTCCGCCGTGTTGAGCGTCAGCGCGTCGGCAAAGCCCGCCTCGACCGCGACGGCGAACGTATCGGCGATCACCACCTTTTTCACCAGACCGCGCGCGAAAGCGTACAGGCCGGGAGCGAAATGATCGAAGTTGAAATGGCGGTTTTTCACATCCGCAAACTGCGGCACGATTTCGCTGTGCAGCACGATCGGCCCCGCGATGAGCTGGGGAAAGAACGTGACGAAGAGCGAATAATCCAGAATGTTGTAGCGCGGAACGGTGCGCTTGTAGCTGTCGATGACGTAGGAAAGCTGCTGGAAGGTGAAAAACGAAATGCCCAGCGGCAGCGCCAGATGGTTGAGCGTCAGATGCAGGCCGAACGCGCCGTTCAGGTTTTCAAAGAAGAAATCGTGGTATTTGAAATAAAACAGCACGCCGAGGTTGAGGAAGAGCCCCAGCAGCATCAGCGGCAGACGGAGGGCCTTTTTTTGCTGGGTGAGCATCAGCTGGCTGAGCGCGTAATTGATCAGGATGCTGCCCGCGATGATCGGCACATAGCTCGGGTTGTTGTAGCCGTAAAACAGAAACGAGGCCAGCACGAGGAAAACCTTGTTGAGCTGGATTTTTTCCGGCAGTCTGCCCAGCAGAAAATAACAAAGCAGCGTCAGCGGCAGAAAGGCCAGCATGAAGACGTAGGAATTGAACAGCATGGCGGTCGGTGCTCCTTTTCAAAAATCAAAACGGCCATTCTCCGGCGGAAACGATCTGATCGACGAGGCTGCGAATCACGTCGTTGTCGGCCTCAATCTGGGCGGCGTCGGTGATGCGGCTTTCTCCGGCGGCCATGGCCTCGGCCATCGCGTCGTTGATCGCGCCGCTGTAATGCCGCGCGTCGATGTAGTTGTCAAGATTGCAGATCCAATCCGCCTGCGCCTGAAAATCGTAAATCTGCACGTTGTCATAGGCGAGCAGCACCTCGATCAGCGCCTGCTTCTGGTGCAGATCGAGCTCCAGCGTGCCGTTTTCGTAGGCTTGATACCACGAGAGAAGCGAATACGGCGGGAAAAAGAACATGAACTGCGTATCGGGGTGCTGCTCGATATAAGGCAGGAAGTTGTGCTGCACGTTCATTTGAAATTGATAGGAAAGCGTCGGCTTTTCCCCGGCGTCGCGCTGCTCGACGCGGCGGGTGCTGAACGTAAACCCCGGAAGCACGGCGTCTTTGCCATATGTGAACAGGTCGCTCCATCTGTACATGGTGTCTATCTGATCCGGGTCGCTTTGGCCGAGCGTCATCAGGCATTGAGGGATGTATTTGGCCAGCACGCCGGCGTTGAACCAATAGGCGACGTCGTTAAGCAGATCGTCGTCGTAGAGGTAATTCGGCGTTTCGTGATTGGGCGTTTTATAGAAGTAGGTCAGCGCGTCCAGATCAATGCCGTACAGCACGCGGCGAACGTCGTGCGTGGAAAAGGCCAGCTCCATCATCTGCTTGTGATCGAAGGAGGAGCCGCCGTTGACGCACAGCTTGACGAACTGCCCGCCGAAAAGGCGATTCAGTTGGGAGGGACGAAAGTTTTCCGTCATCGAGGAGCCGATCACCACGCTGTCGTATGCGTAGTTTTTGGCGATGCCTGCGTTGGAATAGAGCTGCGTGCCGTTTGTAATCGGGGGGATGAACGCCGTCGCTTTGTGATACACTTCAAAGGGATCGATGATCGAGACGGCGGCAATCGTTCCGCCGATGCCCAGCGCAAGCAGCGATAAAGTCAGAGCGGCCCATTGCTTTCGTGTCATGGCGGATTCCTTTCTTACAATAAAAGAATTAAAGAGTGCGCGCAGCCGCGGGCGAATCTCTGAGATTTGTTTAGAAAAATAAATGAAGAACGAACTTGTCCCGTATAGAATTATACACCAAGCCCCATGGCTTTGCAAGGCCGCCGCAAGCGGGAAGAACGACAGGATAAAAGTGCCTCTCCTCCCTTCGGGAGGAGAAGCATATCGCCGGTTTTCAGACTTCGGCAGCGAAAAAAGACCCTAAAGAGCCACGCGCTCGATGCGGCCGCCGACGGCGCGCAGCTTTTCCTCAATGCCGCAATATCCGCGCTCGATGTGCCCGCCGGAGTCGTCCACCAGCGTTTCGCCCTCGGCGCAGAGCCCGGCCAAAATCAGCGCCGCGCCCGCGCGCAGGTCGGTGGCGCGAACCGGCGCGCCGGTCAGATACGGCGTGCCCTCCACGACGGCGACGCGGTTTTCCACCCGGATGTGCGCGCCGAGGCGCGAAAGCTCGGCGGCATGCATGAAGCGGTTTTCGAAAATCGTTTCGAGAAATACGCTTGTGCCGGGCGTTTTGCAGGCGACGGCCATCATCGGGGCCTGCAAATCGGTCGGGAAGCCGGGGTAGACCATCGTGCGGATTTCAAAGGGCTGCTTGGCGCGGCCGAAGACCATCAGCCCGCCCGGCGTATCCTTGATATGTATGCCCGCTTCGCTGAGCTTGAAGAGCAGCGAGCGCAGGTGCTCCGCCCGCGCGCCGGAAAGCAGCAGCTCGCCCCCGGTGATCGCGCAGGCGCAGGCCATCGTGCCCGCCTCGATGCGGTCGCTGATGGGCTGCCAACTGACGGCGTGCAGCGCGCGAACGCCCTCGATGACGATGGTGGATGTGCCCGCGCCGCAGATCCGCGCGCCCATCGCGTTCAGAAACGCCGCCAGATCGACGATCTCCGGCTCCTTGGCCGCGTTTTCGATGCGCGTCGTGCCGCTGGCGAGCGTCGCCGCCATCAGCAGGTTTTCCGTCGCGCCGACGGAAGGCATATCCAGATAGATCACCGCGCCGCGCAGGCGGCCGGAGAGCGTCACGCCGCCGTGGTCAAATTTGACCTTTGCGCCGAGCGCGCTCATGCCCTTGAGATGCTGATCAATCGGCCGCTGGCCGATGGCGCATCCGCCGGGCAGGGGAATCCGCGCCTCCCCGAGGCGGGAAAGCAGCGGCCCGAGCACCAGCACCGAGGCGCGCATCTTGCGTACATCCTCCTCATCCTGCGGATTTTGCAGCGCGCCCGCGTTTAGAACCAGCGCGTCGCTTTCCTTTTTCACGCTGCATCCGCAGGACGCGAGCAGCGCGCAGAGCGTCTTCACATCCGTCAGCTCGGGCACGCGCTCGATGCGCACGTCCTCGCCGGTCAGCAACGCGCCGCACATGATGGGCAGCACCGCGTTTTTGGATGTGCTGATGGGTATTTCTCCCCGCAGCGGCGGGCTTTCGCGAACCGCATAATGCGCCATGAGAATCCCTCCGTTTTTTCGGCTTTGCGGCGGCGAACCCGCCTGATGGCAGATTATGCCGGGGCGGGGCGATGTGTCCGCGCTGCCGCAAGATGATTTTGCCCGCCGCCGCGCGCGTCATCCGTTTTGAAAAAGCGAGACGGGCGCGGCATTTTCATTTTATGCTGGAAACGCGGCGGCCTAAACGGCCTGCGGCATAAAAAACGACGGCACAGAAAGTACCAGCGGCAAAAGCTGCCGCAAAAACCAAAGAAAAAAGGCATAAACACCGAAAAAACGAAACGATTTGGCCGAAATGCTTTTCTTAATTGCAATTTCGGGTCGAATGGTGTATTGTAATACGGTATGCATCCCTCCCGGCGCCGATGGGAGCGCGGGAGAAATACGGCCCAAGGAGAGCACGCATGAGCGAATATCTGGATATTCCGTCGCTTTACGGCAGCAGCGTTTTTTCCGATAAGGAGATGCGCGCGCGCCTGCCCAGAGAGATTTACAAACGGCTTGCCGCCAGCATAGCGACCGGCGAGGAGCTTGACCCCGCCGTGGCGGACGCGACCGCCAGCGCCATGAAGGCGTGGGCGATTGAGCAGGGCGCTACGCATTACACCCACTGGTTCCAGCCGCTGACCGGCACCACCGCCGAAAAGCACGATTCCTTCATCAGCCCGCAGAAGGACGGCAGCGTCATCATGGAGCTGCGCGGCAAGGAATTGATTCGCGGCGAGCCGGACGCTTCCTCCTTCCCCTCCGGCGGCATCCGCGCCACGTTCGAGGCGCGCGGCTACACCGTCTGGGATATCACCAGCCCCGCGTTTCTCTACGACAACGGCGACACCAAAACGCTGTGCATCCCCACGGCGTTCTGCGGCTACAACGGCGAGGCGCTCGACCAGAAAACGCCGCTGCTGCGCTCGATGGAGGCCGTCAGCCGTCAGGCCGTGCGCATCTGCCGCCTTTTCGGCGATAACCTGACCCAGCGCGTGACCACATCCGTCGGCCCGGAGCAGGAATATTTCATCGTCGATCGCGAAACCTATCTGAAGCGCAAGGATCTCATCTTCACCGGGCGGACGCTTTTCGGCGCGATGCCGCCCAAGGGGCAGGAGATGGAGGATCACTACTTCGGCGCGATCAAGGAACGTGTGAGCAACTACATGAAGGATCTGGATATCGAGCTGTGGAAGCTCGGCATCCCGGCCAAGACGGAGCACAACGAGGCCGCGCCCGCGCAGCATGAGCTTGCGCCCATCTACAACACCACCAACGTGGCGACGGATGAAAACATGCTCGTGATGAACGTCATGAAAAAGGTTGCCCTGCGCCACGGGCTGGTATGCCTGCTGCATGAAAAACCCTTCGCGGGGGTCAACGGAAGCGGCAAGCACAACAACTGGTCGCTGACGACGGACACCGGCCACAACCTGCTCGAACCGGGGCGCGATCCGCAGAAAAACTGGATGTTCCTGCTCGTGCTCGCCGCGATGATGAAGGCGGTGGATGAGCACGCCGGGCTTCTGCGCATGAGCGCCGCCAATCCCGGCAACGACCATCGCCTCGGCGCGAACGAAGCGCCGCCCGCGATCATATCCATGTTCCTGGGCGACCAGCTCACCGCCGTGGTGGATCACATCATCCGCGGCAGCGAGGAAACCGTGCCCTCCGCATCCATCATGCGCGTGGGCGTTTCGACCCTGCCGTTCATCCGCCGCGACGCGACCGACCGCAACCGCACCTCGCCCTTCGCCTTCACGGGCAACAAGTTTGAATTCCGCATGGTGCCGTCCTCCGGCTGCATCGCCGATGCGAACACCGTGCTCAACACCATCGCGGCCGAGGCCTTCGGCGCGTTTGCCGACGAGCTGGAAAAGGCGGAGGATTTTGAAACCGCGCTGCACGCGCTCATCCGCCGCGAAATGACCGCGCACCAGCGCATCATCTTCAACGGCAACGGATATACCGACGAATGGGTGGCGGAGGCGACGCGCCGCGGCCTGCCGAACTTGCGGAGCATGGTGGACGCCGTGCCGGAGCTGGTGAAGCCCGCTTCCGTCGCGCTGTTCGCGCATCAGGGCGTGTTCACCGAGAAGGAACTGCGCGCCCGCGCGGACGTATCCTACGAGCTGTACGCCAAGACGATCAACATCGAGGCGCTGACGATGATCGACATGGCGGGGAAGGATATCGTGCCCGCCGTCGTGCGCTACACCGGCGAGCTGGCGCGCGCCGCGCGCGAGGTGGAATCGCTCGGCGTGGATGCTTCCGTGCAGAAGGAGCTGCTCACCCGCGTCAACGTGCTTCTGCGTCAGGCCGGCGACGCGCTGGCCGATCTTCGCGCCAAGCAGGAGAAGGCCGCCGCGCTCACCGGGGCGGAACAGGCGCGCTATGCGCACGACGTGATCTGCCCGGCGATGGAGGTGCTCCGCGCCCCGGTCGATCATCTGGAAATGATCGTGGACGGCAGGCTCTGGCCGATGCCGACCTATGGGGATTTGCTGTTTAACGTGTAAGGGAACGTTGGGGCGCTGCCCCAAACCCCGCCAGAAACCTGAGGTTTCTGGACTTCCCACCCAAATCTGTTTTTCGCCCGAGGTTTTCGAAGGGCGACGGGGGAAACGCCCTGTGTAAGGAGGAAAAATCATGTGCGGAATTGTCGGCTATGTCGGCGTCAAGCAGGCTGCCCCGATTTTGCTTTCCGGGCTGTCAAAGCTCGAATACCGCGGCTATGACTCGGCCGGTCTGGCCGTGCGCGACGAGGCCAACGAACATATCGAGGTCGTCAAGGCCAAGGGCCGCCTCAAAAACCTGATGGAGATGACCGATTCCGGCAACGCCGTGCACGGCCTCTGCGGCATCGGCCACACCCGCTGGGCGACCCACGGCGAGCCGAGCACCGTCAACGCGCATCCGCAGTATACCCGCGAAAAGCGCGTGGTGATCGTGCACAACGGCATCATCGAAAACTATCAGGAGATCAAGGAATCCCTGCTCAAAAAGGGCTACACGTTCGCCTCGCAGACGGATACCGAGGTCGCCGCCGCGCTGCTGGACAGCTATTATGCCGAGGCGGCCAAGCGGGAGAGCGATCCCCGCGCCCGCGCGCTCGACGCGATTCGCAACATGATGATCCGCGTGCGCGGCAGCTACGCGCTGGGGATCCTCTTCGGCGATCAGCCCGGCGTGATTTACGCCGCCCGCAAGGACAGCCCGCTGATCCTTGGGCGCTGCGACGGCGAGTATCAGGGGCACATGATCGCCTCCGACGTGCCCGCCGTGCTGAATTACACGCGCAGTGTCGTCTACATCGACAATCAGGAAATCGCCTGCCTCACCCGCGACGAGCTGCACGTCTATAACATCGACTGCGAGGAAATCGAAAAGCCGTTTGTGGAGATCAAGTGGGACGCCGCCGCCGCCGAAAAGGACGGCTACGAGCATTTTATGATGAAGGAGATCCACGAGCAGCCGCGCGCCGTGCGCGACACGCTCTCCCCGCGCATCAAGGAAAACGAGAGCGGCGAACGGTATATCGACCTGAGCGAAACCGGGCTGACGGACGAGGATTTCGCCTCCGTCTCCCGCGTGTATCTCATCGGCTGCGGCTCGGCGTACCACGTCGGCATGGCGGCGCGCTACGTCCTTGAAAAGGCGGCGCGCGTCCCCTGTGAGGTCGATCTGGCGAGCGAATTTCGCTACCGCGACCCGATTCTGGAGGAAAGCGGGCTGGTCATCATCATCAGCCAGAGCGGCGAAACGGCCGACAGCCTGGCCGCGCTGCGCCTGTGCAAGGAGCGCGGCGTGCGGACGCTGGCGGTGGTCAACGTCGTCGGTTCCTCCATCGCGCGCGAGGCGGACAGCGTGATCTACACTTGGGCGGGGCCGGAAATCGCCGTCGCGACGACCAAGGCGTATTCCACCCAGCTCGCGGCGCTGTATCTGATCGCCGTGCATATGGCCGAAGTGCGCGGGCAGATCACCCCGGCGCGCCGCGAGGCGCTGATTGACGCGATGCTCGCCCTGCCGGATCAGATTGAGCGTGTGCTCTCCGACAAGGAGCGCGTGCAGTGGTACGCCAACAAGATGGCCGCCTGCAAGGATGTGTTCTTCATCGGCCGCGGGCTGGATTACGCCATCAGCATGGAGGGAAGCCTCAAGCTGAAGGAAATCAGCTACATCCATTCGGAGGCCTATGCCGCCGGTGAATTGAAGCATGGCACGATCAGCCTGATTGAGGACGGGGTGCTCGTCGTCGCCGTCGCGACCCAGCCGGAGCTGTTTGAAAAAGAGGTTTCCAACATGGTGGAGGTGCGCAGCCGCGGCGCAAGCCTGTTCGGCCTGACGACCTACGGCCAATACGCCATCGAGGATACCGTGAATTTCACGGTCTATGTGCCGCGAACCGATCCGCTGCTGACCACCTCGCTGGCTGTCGTGCCGCTCCAGCTTCTGGCCTATTACATCAGCTGCGCCAAGGGGCTCGACGTGGATAAGCCGCGTAACCTCGCGAAGAGCGTCACGGTGGAATAAAAGGTTTGATATCAATGAAATGCCGCTCGGCTGTAGAACCGGGCGGCATTTTCAGGCGATTGTACAAAAGAAGGATGGAAAGATTATGGAATGAGGTGCTGCTTTCCGATATGCACGACCAGCACGCCGTCGATCATCTGGATGCTCTCCTCCGCAGGGAAGACGGGCATGGCGCGCACATCGGCGCGGTTTGCGAACCGAGCGCGTTCTTCTTCGTCCGGCAAAGCGACGCGATAACCGAGCACCTGATTGAAATAAGGCGCATAGGTGCTTTCATAAGTCAGGGCATAGGTGGTATGGGTAAAGGATGATTCAAAACCGGGGCGCTTAAACAACAGCGGCGAATTGTATAAGTTGCCGGCGAATACAACGGACGTTTCACCGGCAACATAGCCGTCTGTCAACTCGACCCGATTGAGCACGCGGGTCACGAGTGAAAGGGTCGAACGAAATTCCAATTCACGCAGCGTGTAGAGCTGAGAGGAAAAGACAAGGCTGCATCCGTAAATGATGACAAAGGAAAACGAAACGGCGTAACGCAGGCATAACCTTGCTCCGCCATACTCCAGCAGCATCAGTGGAAGCGCCGCCATCAGAAAGAAGGCATAGAAAGTCAGCGCATATGTGATCCCTTTTGAAATGAAATAAACAGCGTTCAGCCCAAGCGGGAGCAGCAGCGTAAACGCCAGAAGAAAAAGAAGGCGGGATATATCCATGCATCTGCGCTGCGCAGTTTGGACGAGTTCAAAAAAGCTGACGGCCAGGAGAAACAAATAGAGCGTGCTGACCACATGAGGCAGATGGCTTTCCGGCCGGAACAAATACTGAAACGGATATAGATAGGTTTCGCCCAACAGGCGAAGCATGCTGCTCAAATCGTCGTATTTTCCGACGGAGGCCAAACCGTTGTAGGCGGATTGCGCCTGTATGCCGGTCAGACGCAGAGAAAGGGAATAGACGGCTGCATAGAGCAAAAGCGCGGTCAACAGGACGAAAAGCGCTTTCAAACCGAAAAGGATGACGTTGAGAAGGGTCTGCTTTTCAAGCGTCATCCGAATCAAAACAAGCAAAAACAGAACGATGGCGGTTTCAAGATAACTTTGATACAGCCCAAGCCCCGCAAACAGAATCGGCGCCCCGCCTAAAAAACCAAAACGATATTTCGCGGTGACATAGACGCAGAGCGCACAGCACAGGAAGGACAGCATGTAAACGTCCGTCCACGAAATATAAGAAGAATTGGCGATGGCGAAGGTGGCGTTGCCGGTCAATGCCATACAGAGCATCAGCAAGGAAGAACGGCGGGTAAGGCCGAGCAGCGAACAAACGACGCATGTGGCGCAGGCCAGAAAGAAATACGACAGAAACCCGATGACCGATGGAACGGGGATATCGCCGCGGATGCGCCAATAGATCGGCTGCATGAAACGGCCGAGCGAGATTTGCCAATCGGTGTTTTCGGTTTGCGAGATCAGGAGCGAATCATCTGAAAAATTCGGCGCAAGAAACCGAAATCCGTGTGCGAGAAAAAAGAAAACGGCGGTATAAACCAGTACGCGACGCACATTGGAGCGGGAAAATGAAAAAGACATGATGACGTCCTCACAACTAAACAAAATGGCATGATATCTCCTATTAGTATATCACATCATGCACATTATGCAAATCGTTTTGTGGACTGGGCGGGCGGAGGATGCGGCAAAGTTTTTCATTTTCCCTTGACGCGCCCCCCTTCAAGTGTTACAGTGGAAACAGGCGATGATAAATCGCGTCAGACTGTAGACAAAAAGCTATTCTCCCCCGAAGGGGGAGAATAGCCCTTTCCGCAAAGGAAAGAATCGCTGA
>UQNM01000027.1 GCA_900542395.1 uncultured Eubacteriales bacterium | reverse complement strand
CAATCGAACCCGGAGATAGCTGGTTCTCCTCGAAATAGCTTTAGGGCTAGCCTCGCATTAGTTTACCGGAGGTAGAGCACTGAATGGTCTAGGGGGCCTCACCGCCTACCGAAACCTATCAAACTGCGAATGCCGGATAAATGATGTGCGGGAGTCAGGCCGCGAGAGATAAGTTCCGCGGTCAAAAGGGGAACACCCCAGATCGTCTGCTAAGGTCCCCAAGTACGCGTTAAGTGGGAAAGGATGTTGGATTGCACAGACAACCAGGATGTTGGCTTAGAAGCAGCCACACATTCAAAGAGTGCGTAATAGCTCACTGGTCGAGTGATCCAGCGCCGAAAATGTAACGGGGCTAAAACGCGACACCGAAGCAGCGGGATGCGTAAGCATCGGTAGAGGAGCATTGTGTGAGGGTCGAAGCCAGAGCGGGAGCACTGGTGGACTTCACAGAAGAGAGAATGCCGGTATGAGTAGCGAGACCCATGCGAGAAACATGGGCGTCGAAGGCCCAAGGTTTCCTGGGGAAGGTTCATCCACCCAGGGTAAGTCGGGACCTAAGCCGAGGACTGAGGTCGTAGGCGATGGACAGCAGGTAGAGATTCCTGCACCACTTACACTTGTTTGACGAAGCAGTGACACAGAAGGATAGGACGAGCGCGGTGATGGTCAACCGCGTAGGCGGCACGAGGCCGGGAAGCAGTGAAGTACACTTCCCGCGAAGGCTGAGTGTTGACAGGACCGAAAAGAAGTAGGGAAGCGTCCGAGTTCACGCTGGCGAGAAAAGCTGCTAAGGAGAGTGTGAGTGCCCGTACCGGAAACCGACGCAGGTGGGCGAGGAGAGAATCCTGAGACGGACGGGAGAACTCTTGTTAAGGAACTCGGCAAAATGACCCCGTAACTTCGGGAGAAGGGGTGCCTCGAAAGAGGCCGCAGAGAATAGTCACAAGCGACTGTTTAGCAAAAACACAGGTATCTGCGAAAGCGAGAGCTGACGTATAGGTGCTGACGCCTGCCCGGTGCTGGAAGGTTAAGGGGAAGTGTTAGGGGAAACCCGAAGCAGAGAACCGAAGCCCCAGTAAACGGCGGCCGTAACTATAACGGTCCTAAGGTAGCGAAATTCCTTGTCGGGTAAGTTCCGACCCGCACGAATGGCGTAACGACTTGTGAGCTGTCTCAACAGGAGGCCCGGTGAAATTGAAGTATGTGTGAAGATGCACATTACCCGCGACTGGACGGAAAGACCCCGTAGAGCTTTACTGTAACCTGACATTGGATCTTGATAACGGATGCACAGGATAGGTGGGACGCTGGGAGACGAGGACTTTGGTTTTCGTGGAGCGGCCGTTGGGATACCACTCTTCTGTTATTGAGATTCTAACCTCAAGCCGTGAGCCGGATGAGAGACAGTGTCAGGCGGACAGTTTGACTGGGGCGGTCGCCTCCGAAAGCGTAACGGAGGCGCCCAAAGGTACCCTCAGAATGGATGGAAACCATTCGAAGAGAGCAAAGTCAGAAGGGTGCTTGACTGCGAGACCAACAAGTCGAGCAGGTACGAAAGTAGGGCTTAGTGATCCGGCGGTAAGAGAGTGGAATTGCCGTCGCTCAACGGATAAAAGCTACCTCGGGGATAACAGGCTGATCTCCCCCAAGAGTTCACATCGACGGGGAGGTTTGGCACCTCGATGTCGGCTCGTCGCATCCTGGGGCTGGATTAGGTCCCAAGGGTTTGGCTGTTCGCCAATTAAAGCGGCACGCGAGCTGGGTTCAGAACGTCGTGAGACAGTTCGGTCCCTATCCATCGTGGGCGAAGGACACATGAGAGGAGCTGCTCCTAGTACGAGAGGACCGGAGTGGACGCATCACTGGTGCAACTGTTGTCGTGCCAACGGCACAGCAGGGAAGCGAAATGCGGACGGGATAAACGCTGAAGGCATCTAAGCGTGAAGCCCACCTCAAGAATAAGTGTCCCATTCGAAAGAAGTAAGACCCCTGGAAGACTACCAGGTGATAGGTCATCGGTGAAAGAGTGGTAACATTTGGAGCTTGATGATACTAATCGGTCGAGGACTTGATCTAAGAGAATTGAGTTGAGACCAAAGGGAAAATTGGAAACTGGTTATGCGAGATGTAAGCAATCTGGATGTGCGGTTTTCAGGGTACGCGCAATAGAAGATGAAGCGCGAGATGTGCGGAAAGTCTCCAAGATGGAAGCTCCGGTTATGAAGTGACGGAGCGGAAACCAAGAAGACGAAGGACTGCACAAACCCTTCACAGTTTTCCGGTGACAATGGCGAAAGGGATCCACCTGTTCCCATACCGAACACAGAAGTTAAGCCTTTCAGCGCCGATGGTACTTGGTTGGAGACGACCTGGGAGAGTAGGACGTTGCCGGATTCCATGAAAAGAAAGACCTGCCCGTGAGGGTGGGTCTTTCTTTTCATGGAATCGGAAAGTTTTGTTTTCCAGATTATCCCGACCAATGTGCGACATTGTACTTGGAGTCGAAATCGAGCGCGCCCTGCGGGCGATTCAGCGAGATGAAGGCTGGAATTGCAAAGGAGCGCACAGCGCGACTATTGCGATTCCCGGGCTGGGAGAGTAGGACGTTGCCGGATTCCGCAACCCGAAATCCAGCGCACATTCGGCGGGCGTGCCCCTATGATCCACGAAAAAAGCCGCCCGTTTTATACAGCGGACGGCTTTTGGCATATTCGAGTGATTTTGAAACGTGACACGGAACACGCGCGGCGGGAAGCAGGAATCAGTCGTCCTTCCTGCGCCGGAAGCAGAGCAGCGCGATCAGGGCGGCGGAGGCGACCGCCAGAAGCATCCACAGCGCGGGCTGCGTTCTGTCGCCAGTTTGGGGCAGCGAGAACACAGACAGCACGGCGGAATTGGAGGTCACGCTGTCGCCCGCTTCATCCGTGACCACGCAGCGCAGGGTCAGCCCGCTTTGCGCCAGCGTGACCTTGGCGAGCTGGTAGCTGTTCTGGTTCGCGCCGGGCAGATCCACCCATCGCCCTTTGGCGTTCAGCTTCTGCCACTGATATCGGTACGGCCGCTCTCCGCCGGCGGCCGCGGCGACAAACAGCGCATCCTGCTTTTCAACCAGATTCAGGCTTTCGGGCTGCTGGGCGATGTACAGCTTGGGGAACAGAAAGAGGCGAACGTGGTTATCCGCATCCGCGAATTCCTCGTAGTTTGCTCTGGAACTCACGTTCAGATCCAGCTCGTCCAGACGGCGGCCTGCGGTCAGCGTTTGGAGCGGAATATCCATAGAATAGCCGTAGTCGTCCTCCATGGCGTTTCGGAAGGTGTGGCTGAACAGGGTCTGTCCATTATAGGAGGATGTGAGGGTGGGCACTACGCGGGAGTCGGTGTTGCCGCTTCGGTTCAAAATGCTGACGCGCACATAGGTTTCGCTTTCCCGGTTAAAGAGCTGGGCGCTCAGCATCAGGTCGTGGGAATTGGTATTCACAATCTTGTGCGCCATCTCCGAAGTCAGGCGCATCAACACCGGATCGTCGTTCGCCGCGTCTGCGGTCAGGGCGAGGGCGTTGGAGAGCGGGCGGCCGTTTTCCGTCAGCAGCGCGCCGAATTGCTTCGCGCCCACCGTCTGAACGATTTCCGCCGTCAAATTGACATTGCCGTCCCAATCGGCGGGAATCAGCAGCTTGGCCTTATAGCTCTGGGTATCGCCCGGCATCAGCAGGGTGGTGCGCACGTTGCGCTGGGTGGTTACGCCGTTGCTGTTGGTGCTGGTGATGTTCCAGCTCTCGCCGTTCAGCGCGTCATACATGCCGTCCACCCGGCGGATGGTGTACACGCCCTTCTGCTCCGCCGCAAGGTTTCCATCGGCGGCGAGGAACTCATTGGTGCTTTCCTGCGGCTGGGCGCAGTTGATATGCAGGGTTTGAATGACTTGGCTGCCCTTCTTCACCGCCACGTTCAGCCCGGAGAGCGGCAGGTTGCCGGTATTGCGCACAGAAAGAATCAGGTCGATGTAATCCCCGGCGCACACGCAGGGGTCGTTGGGCACGGCGGCCTGCAATTCAGCCGACATCACCAGCTGATAGGTGAACTTGGTCAGGGACTGGCGCAGGTAGGAGCCGTTTTGGTTGCCCAAATCCACCGCGTAGTAGCCCGCGCCCGAATCCTGCAGCTTGACGCTGGAGGGGCTTTCGCCGAGCTGCACCAGCGTAAAGGGATCGCAGATGGTATCGGTATCCGGATCGTAGCGCACGCAGCGCACCAGATATTCTTCTTTGTATTTATATTTGGGGTCGGAACCAGCCTTAGGGGTCGAGCACTCCGTCCAGTACAGATAGATGCCGCCGCCGAACTTGACGGTGTCAAAGCGATCCGCGTTGACCTCTATGTCGTAATCGGTCACGGTCACGGGTTTTTCCGGGCTTTGGGGCGACAGCGTGACGCCTTTCAGCCGGTGGATGAACCCGCCCTCGTCCGTCTTCACCCTGTCCAGATAGAACAGGGTATCCTTGTCGTCAACGCCGTTGATGCGGGTCACCACTTTGAAATTGACGATGTCGCCCTTGGCCAGCTCCTGCCGATTGTTCTTGCGAATCCGGGCGAGCACGCCGTTTGTGCCCAGAACATAGAAGTTCATCTTATCTTCTTCCGGCGCGCCTGCGGAAACAGCCGTCGGCTCGCCCACGTGGTAACGGGCGATCTCCTTCCCGTTTTCAAAGAGGTAGGATTGCAGCGCAGCGCAACTGAAATCCGCTGCCTTATCATTTCCGCTGACGACCAGCCCTCTGACTTTTTTTTCATCAGAGCAGACATAGGTGTTGACCATGAACACGGAGCTCAACTTGTTGCTCGTTGCGGTTAAAAACACTTCCGGCATGGTGGGATAGCTGTATTGGGTGAAGTTGCCAGTTTCTTCCCGATAATACACCACTTTCAGTTTGCCGTCGTCCTGCTTTTGCATCAGCACCGACGCGGCGCAGGCTTCCTGCGGTGGGTTGACCTTGTCTTCGGAGGTGGGCTTTGTAAACCTGCCGCTCAAGATGGTCAGGGCGCAGAAATGGCTGGAATTCCCTTGAATATCCCGGCTCGGTTCCACGGTAAAGTCGTAATCGACAAACCAGTCCTGATATTTTGCTTTCGTGTTGTCGCGATTAGCGGAGTTGCCTGTCCATGTCACCTGCCCGCGCTCGGTCGTCTTCAGGTTATACCAGTTGACCCGCTCCCAGTCGTTCGGGCCCGTGCCGGGCTGAATCCAGAACAGATAGGTGTCGCCGTCCACCACGACATACTGGAAGTCGCCCGCGGAACAGTCGATTCGGTCAAACAGCTTTTGCGTCGTGACGGGCTCCACCCCGCTGGCGCCTGCTGCCTTTACTACGCCATTGGCGGCGGCCGGCAAGGGATCTTCCGCGCCGTCGTTATCCCGCCACGACGAGCTTGTCGTCGATTCGCCGGAAGCCGTCAACGCTATCGAATCGGACGAACTCAGCGGGAGGTTGCCCTCCCACAGGGTGGTGCTCCATTTTAGGAACAGGGCGCGCAGGGTCACGCTGAGGCCGATGCCGATTCGAGCCTCGGCAGAAACCTGCGGCGTGGTGAGGTGGATGATGGGGTTGATGTAGCCGTAGCCGCGGAGCGACACGGAGAGCACATCCTTCAACCCCAAGCCGATGGTTCCGCCCAGCTCCAGCCGGAAGCTGATGGTCATGCCGCTGTCATAGCCGATGACAGGGCCTTCCTTGACCTTCAGAAGCCCGTTTTCGATTTCGGCTTTCATGTTCAGGCTGATGCCGACGCCGAAGCTGGCGCCCATGCTGAAATCGATTCCGGCAAAGAAGGGCACGGGGCCGATGGTGAAGGTTTGGGTGAAGCCCGCCTCAAAGGCAAACGTCGCGCCGCCGTTTCCGCGCAGCTCGAGGGATTGGTCGCTGCGGCGATACAGTCCCTGCATGGCCGCAAAGGGCGTGATATGCACGCCGTAATCGCCCAGCAGCTTGGGGGTGGTGGTGGTGTTGACGTTGCGGTATACGCCGGCCGCCGCCAGCAGCTTATCCGCGGCAGACTGCTTGTCAAACGCCTTGATCGCCCGCTCCTGATCCTGCGTGTCGTCGGTCTTCCAGGTCGCTTTCTCCGGGGCGAAGTCGTAGCCCCAGGAGAACATGCCCATGCCGGAGGGCAGAATCATGAGCGTGGGATAGTTGCCGGGGATGGAAAGGGAAAGCGTGCTTCCGCTGATAAAGGGAACATCGCCCGGAATGGTAAAGCCAAAACCGCCCGAGCCGCTGGTGAAGGAGAACAGCGCGCTGTGGTCGAAGAAGGGCTCATCCACGACGGGCTTTTCGATTTTGAGACGGGTATCGAAGGTGTATTCCTGCCCACTTGTTGTGAGCTTGAAGGAAACCTTGGCTTCCGGATGCAGGATGCGCAGCCATTCTTTCTCGAAGGTGAACACCTTCTTGTCGCTGTCGGCCGCGGTAAACGTCTGCTTGACGGATTGGAACGCCGTGCCCGCCGCGTCGGTGGGGTAGCGCATCTCCAATTCGCCGCTGCCGGCGCAGGAAAGCTTGACGGAAAAGGTGTGTTTGAGGTTGTTCTTTTTGGAATAGTAAAAGGAACTTTCCTCGTTTAGAATATCCCGGCCGTTGAAGCAGGCCATGACCAGATACGGGGTCTGATCGTCCTTCTTCAAATGGACGGAGACGGATTCGCCGCCGCGGATTTTGACGGTTTGAATTTCGTGGGTCTGGTAGCCGTTCGCGGTGACGCGCAGACCCAGCTTCATATCCGTCTTTTCATCCGCGCCCAGATCGGATACCCAAAACACCGCCCGGCCGTCGGAATTGGTGACCGCGTCCTTGGTGCGCTTGGAATCCTTGTTGTTGACCAGATGCACCAGTGCGCCGGACAGGGGATTTTTATCCGAATCATATACCGCGATGCAGATCTGCTTGGTGGAAATAACGGTCACGTCAAAATCAATCGCGTCGGCCGCGTTTTCCGAGATTTCCAAAGTGCGGGCCTTGTCCATTAAACCGGTGACGCTGTTCGTCTGCGCGAACAGCATGCTTTCGTTGATGGGCGCGGCCAGCATGCTTTCGTTGCACCGGGCGACCAGCGCGGTATAGTCGGCGTAGTTGGCGCTGATGGTCTTGATGGCCTGCCGAATCTCTTCCTTGGCCTCCATCATGCGGTCATAGGCGCGGGCGCGGTCATAGGCGGAGGCGCTGACGTCCTGATAGAGGCGGATGCCGTTGAGAATCGCCATTCGCCCGTCCGAAAGCTGATCTTCATAATAGGTAAGCTGATCTTCCAGCGCGCGCAGTTCCCATTCCAAAGCACTGACATCGGCTTGGACGCTGCTGCCGGGCAGGCCGGAGGCCAACTGAATGTAATCCTGCGCCGAGCCGAGCAGGCTGCGCAGCTTTTCCGAGAGAAACCAGTCGGTCCACTGCCACATTTGCAGCGCGTTCATCGAGGCGGAGGGGTTCATGCCCTCGTGCCACGTGGCTCCGGCCTGAGCGTCGCCCGCCAGCGTTTTCAGCGAGGCGATTTCGGCGGAGCGCAGGACGGGCACAGCCGTTTCCGCCAAACCGGGCATCGCGCCCAGCAGGATTGCCAGCGTCAGCAGAAGGGAGAGCAGCCGTTTCATCATAAGGAAACCTCCTATTCGTCGTAAAACGTCAGCCATTCCGGATGGGTTTCAATGTCGTATGCTTCGCGCCACTGGCTGACCAGCTCCTCCAGTCGGCGGGTTTGTTTGTCCGTCAGCGCCGCCTGCGTCAGCAGGTCGTGCTGCTCGTCCGTCAGCGCCAGCGGGCCGGCCGGTTCGTCCGCCGCGTACAGGATGATGTGAACGCCTGCCGATGTGACCACCGGCTCCGATACGTCCCCCGGCTTTTCAAGCGCCAGCGCCGCGCTGAGAAACGCTTCGTCCCACAGCTGGGAATCGGCGTGCAGCAGATATCCCGCGTCCTCGGGCGGAACGGAGGTATCGTAGGAATAGCGCTGCATCTGGCTTTCAAAGCTCTCGCCCGCGTCCAGCGCCTGATAGATGGCGGCGATCTGCGCCGACGCGGCGTCCGCGTCCGGCAGCGCCATCACGATGTGCTTGATCCGCCGGTAGCCCTCCGGGATGTAATAGGTCTGCCCGCCGCTCAGGAGAACTTCCTGCTCGAACAGGGGGATGTCGTCTTCATAGCGCGCCCGATAGACGGATACATATTGCTGCTCGTAGTAATCCTGCACCTCCTGATCGGTCACGGAGATATCCCCGCAGTACAGGGCGATGAGCCGCTGGTTTTTCAGCGTCAGCTCCGCCTCCTGCCGGTATGCGTCCAGCGTGTAGCCCATATGGGTCAGAAAGGCGCTGATCTGCTCGTCGGTCGCGTTGGGCGTTCCCGACCGAATCGCCTCGGCCATCTGCTGCCAGGCCGCCTCGTAGGCCTGACGCGCCTGCTCGTCCAGCGCCTGCCGGGTCGGCTCGTCGATCTCCGCCTGCCCTTCCCTGCGAAGCTGATTTTCCAGCACGCCCAGCCCCACAAAGCGCTCCAGCACGCTGTCGGCCAACTGCTGCTTTTGGGCGGCACTCAGGCTGATGCCCGAAGATTCATAGAGCTGGTAACCGGCGTTCAGGGCGTTTTGCACCGTCTGCACGTCGTAGATCACCTCGCCGACCCGCACAACCCCGTCGGTCTGCTCCGCCAGCGCGGGGCAAACCGCCAGCAGGCCGCACAATAGCGCGATCCATCCTCGTTTTTTCATGGCTGTCCTTCTTTCTGATATTGTTTGATGAGCAGCGAAACGCTCAGTTTCAAAACGTCCATCTGGCTTTTCAAATAATACTCGTCCTCAAACAGCGCGTAATGCACCGCCGCGCGGACAAAGATGAAGATCAGGGGCGTGAGCACCTTGCAGGGGATGCCGAGATGCGGCTCCATCTGCCGGGCATACGCGGAATAGCGTTCGGTCACTCCGGCAAAAAAACGCTTGCCGTGCTCGATGTATTTGGGGTGCGTGTAGACCTGATACATCAGCCGGTATTTTTTGCCGTGGCGCTTTGCCGTCCAATAGGGCACCTCGTCGATGAACCGCTGAATATCCTGCGGGCTGGTGGGGGAGAGCTGCATGAAATCGTCCTCCACCTTGCTCATGCAGTAGGCGGTGGATTGCACGATCAGATCGTCCAGCGTGTCGAAATAGGTATACAGGCTGGCCTTGGACAGGCCGCATGCGTCCGCCAGCGCCTGAATTCCCGTTCCGGTCAGGCCGTTTTCCGCGTAGCAGTTGAAGCAGGCCTCCATAATTTCCGCCTTTTTTCGCTGAAAGGCTTGTTCGTCTCGTTCTCTCATATCGTCCTCGCGTTTATTTGGCTGATCGTCCTTATTGATTGACCAACCGTTCGTTCTATCAAAGAATAACACAAAAAAAGAACGCTGTAAAGGCGTGACGGGTATAAATTGTATAAAAAACAGAGATGTTTTTGCGGCGAACGGCCGGTTTTTGACGGGGACAGTCGATGGGCGAATCCGGAATTCGGCTCAAATCGTATATCAAGCCGTTTACGGCCTCCTGAACTTCATCAAAACAACTGTTTCCACACGTCCGTTTCACAATTACAGCCCCGAATTGTTGCAGGATTGACAAAAATAATTCTTTGTGAAAGCCGTAGACAGATGGTATAATATAAAGTATAATAAGCATATGACTTGTTCTTGTGCACTTTTTACATAGCACGGCAGGAGGAAAAAACGCGATGACCATACGGGAAATTGCCGAAACGCTCGACGCAACATGGCTGTGCTGCGAGGAGGAAGGCGGCCGGGCGCTTCGCACGGCCTTCGCATCCGACATGATGAGCGACGTGCTGGCCTGCGTGACGGAAGATACGCTGCTGCTCACCGGCTTGGTGAACGGCCAATGCGTGCGCACCTGCGAAATGCTGGATGTGCCGTGCGTGGTCTTCGTGCGCAGCAAGGAGCCGCTGGCCGACGCGCTGGCGCTGGCGCGGGAGATCGATCTGCCGATGCTCAAAACGCCGTACACGATGTTTGAAGCCTGCGCAAGATTATATTCAGCCGGTTTGAGGCCGGTGGAGCTGGGGTGAAACGATGGTCATTCAGGAGAGCTATCCGGTTCAGGCGGACGATATGACGGCGGCGGGCGATGTTTCTGCCCGCATCAAGCGGCACATGAAGCGGCTCGGCGTTCCCGCCGCCGTGATGCGCCGCGTATCCGTTTGCACATACGAGGCGGAGATCAATCTGGTGATCCACTCCGACGGCGGGCAGATCGACTTTGAAATCGCCGAGGATCGGATCACGGTGCGCGCCAGCGACGTCGGCCCCGGTATCCCGGATATCGACAAGGCGATGACCGAGGGCTGGTCCACGGCCACCAACGAGGTGCGCAACATGGGCTTCGGGGCGGGCATGGGTCTGCCGAACATGAAGCGCAACGCGGACGGATTTGACATCGTCTCCGCCGTGGGCGTCGGCACGCATATCACCATGACTTTTGACATATGACAAGCCCGTTCCCGGGGCATACGTCGGGAGGAGAATGGCATTGCAGCATTACTATCATTCCGTGCGGCTGGATATGGACAAATGCAAGGGCTGCACGACCTGTTTGAAGCGGTGTCCGACGGAGGCCATCCGCATCCGAAACAATCGCGCGTCCATCCTGAACGAGCGCTGCATCGACTGCGGCGAGTGCATCAAGGTCTGCGCCAACCACGCGAAGGTGGCCGTGACCGATCCGCTGGAGAGCATCAAGCGCTTCAAGTATCCCATCGCGCTGCCCGCGCCGACGCTGTATGCGCAGTTTCAGGGCGTGCATCAGCCGGAGCCGATCATCGCGTCGCTGTTCCGGCTGGGCTTTGTGGATGTGTTTGAAGTGGCGCGCGCGGCGGAAATCGTCTCCTACGCGATCAGCCGCGCCATGCGCGAGGAGGATCGCCCCAAGCCGGTGATTTCCTCCGCCTGTCCGGCGATTCTGCGGCTGATTCAGGTCAGCTTTCCGGCGCTGCTGGATAACGTGATCGACTTCGTCTCCCCCATGGAGGCCGCCGCGAAGATCGCCAAGGAGGAATACGCGCAGAAGCACGGCGTGGATAAGGCCGATGTGGGCGTGTTCTTCATCACCCCCTGCGCGGCGAAGATGACGGCGGTGAAATCGCCCATCGGGCAGGAAAAATCCCATGTGGACGGCGTTATCGCCATCAAGGACGTATACGCGCAGATGCGCGCGGCGATGAAGCAGGGCTTCAGCCCGCTGGAAATCGACCGCGCCAGCGTCGTGGGCATCAAGTGGGCGATACCGGGCGGCGAGGTGGAAGCCGTGGGCATCAAGAGCTCGCTGTGCGTGGACGGCATCGACAACGTCATCAACGTGCTGGAGGCGATCGAAGACGCGCGCTTCCGCAACCTGACCTATTTTGAAGGGCTGGCCTGCGTCAACGGCTGCCTCGGCGGGCCGCTGACGGTGGAAAACAGCTTTGTGGCGAAAAACCGCCTGCGCAGCGTGATGAACCGCACCCCGCAAAAGACGGTGCAGCGCCGGGAAATCTTTGAAGACGCGGTGCAGACGCTGCGCATGACCCGGCCGATCGAGCCGAGCGACGCCTTGCAGCTCAGCGGCACGATGAAGGAACGCATCGAACGCGAGGAGCGCATCGAGCGGCTGACAATGGGGCTGCCGGGGCTGGACTGCGGCTCCTGCGGTTCGCCCTCGTGCCGGGCGCTGGCGGAAGATATCGTCAACGGCTACGCAAACGAGCTGAACTGCGTGTTCCGCCTCAACGACCGAATCAATTCGCTGGCGGCGGAGATGCTCACGCTGGGCACCAGCACGCGCTACACCACCGGCGAGGACATGGCGCGGCTGCGCCGGCTTCACGACGAGCTCAGCCGAAGTGAGCCGAGCGAAGCGCCCGACGGCGGCGCGGACGACGATGGAGGAGACAGCACATGAGGGTTTCGGAGCTTGAACGCCTGTGCGGGGCGACCTGCCTGACGGGCGAATACGAGGACAGAGAGATTGCCTGCGGCTACACCTGCGACCTGCTCAGCCACGTCATGGGGCGCGGGCAGGCGGATATGGCGTGGATCACGGTGCAGACGCACATGAACGTGATCGCCGTGGCGGCGCTGATGGATTTTGCCTGCGTCGTGTTTCCGGAAGGCCTGCCCGTCGAGGCGGCGATTGTGGACAAGGCGCGGCAGGAGGACGTGATCCTGCTTTCGAGCGGACAGACGGCGTTTGAGCTGGCGGCGCTGCTGGCGGCCAACGGCGTGCCGCCCGCCCGGAAGGAATGATGGAGCGCCTGTTCTGCGACCTGCACATTCACTCCTGCCTCTCGCCCTGCGGCGACGCGCTGATGACCCCCAACAACATCGCGGGCATGGCGTTCATCAAAGGGCTGGACGTGATCGCGGTGTGCGACCACAACAGCGCGCGCAACCTGCCCGCGGTCAAGGCCGCGGCGGACAGGATGAACGTGCTGCTGCTGCCGGGCATGGAGCTGACCACCCGGGAGGAGGCGCACATGCTGTGCTACTTCCGCACCGTGCAGGCGTGCATGGCGTTCGGGAAAGCCATTTACGCGCATCTTGCGCCAACGCCCAACAACGAGCGGTTTTTCGGCCGCCAGCAGGTGATGAACGAGCGGGACGAGGAAATCGACGTGGAGGAGCGGCTGCTCATCGGCGCGCTCGACCTGCCGTTTGAGGCCTGCGCCGCGCGCATCCGCGAGGCGGGCGGGCTGTGCGTGCCCGCGCACATCAACCGGGGGAGCAGCGGCGTGCTGGGCGCGCTGGGCTTTCTGCCGCAGGGCGTTCACTACGACGCGCTGGAGGTCAGCCCGGCTGCTCCGCTGACGGCGGATGTGACCGGGTACAGGCTGCTCCGCTCGTCGGACGCGCACAGCCTGGAGCAGATGCTGGAGCGGGAGTTCGCGCTGGAAGCAGAGACGCGCAGCGTGGACGCGGTGTTTGACGCGATTGCGGGGCGGACGCAGCCCGATTGAGCGGCTTTCATCGGTTTTATTTCAGATTATTCTGCGCGGTTCGCCGGAGGGCGCGCACAGGTGCGGCTGACGGCGGGCGCGTATGATATAATGCATCGTTTTGGAAATAGGCAACTTCAATTCAAATCGAAAGGGGTTTATGCGACATGTCTCTTGAAAAAGAAAGGGTCGAGGCACTGCAACGGGTGATCGACGAGCTCAGAGACGAACCGGGCGCGCTGATGCCGATTATGCAGCGGGCGCAGGACATCTTTGGCTATCTGCCGGAGGATGTGCAGAAGTACATCGCCAAGGAAATGGATATTCCGGTCAGCGACGTCTACGGCGTGGCCACGTTCTACGCGCAGTTCAATCTGGAGCCGAAGGGACAGTACACCATCAGCGTGTGCATGGGCACGGCCTGCTACGTCAAGGGCAGCAGGAAGGTGCTGGATAAGCTGGAGGAGGTGCTGGGCATACAGGCCGGGCACACCACGCCGGACGGACTGTTTACCCTGAACGCCACCCGCTGCCTCGGCGCGTGCGGACTGGCGCCGGTGATGATGATTAACGAAGACGTTTACGGCCGTCTGACCCCGGATGAGATTCCGGGCATCATCGCCAAGTATCGCAGCTGAGGCGAGCGGCCATGATGCGGGAACTGGCGGACAATATTTTGGATATTGCCCAAAATTCCATTGCGGCCGGCGCGTCGCTGGTGGAGATCGACATCTCCGTCAGCCGCGCGCAGGATACCGTTTCGCTGGCGTTCATCGACGACGGCTGCGGCATGAGTGAGGATATGGTCAAGGCGGTGTGCGATCCCTTCACCACCACGCGCAAAACGCGCAAGGTCGGGCTGGGGCTGCCGCTGCTCAAGATGACGGCGCAGGCCACGGGCGGCGAAATGTCCATCGCATCCAAACCGGGCGAGGGGACGACCGTGCGCGTGACGTTCGGACTTTCTCACATCGACAGGCCGCCCATGGGCGACGTGCCGGGCGTGCTGTATACGCTGGTGCTGATGAACCCGACGACGGATTTCCGCTTCGCGCTGGATTATGACGGAAAGACATTCGCGCTGGATACGAGGGAGGTGCGGGAGGCCGTCGCGCCCATCCCGCTTAACCATCCCGAAATCAGCGCGTGGATCAGGGATTGCCTGAAGCAGAACATTGACGAATTGCACGGAGGTGTGTTTTTATGAAATCGCTGGAGGAGCTGGCGGCCATCCGCGCCAAAATGCTGGAGCAGGTCAGCCTGAGAAAGGGTGACAACATCGACACCCGCATCGTTGTGGGCATGGCGACCTGCGGCATCGCCGCCGGCGCGCGCCCGGTCATGCTGGAGTTCATCGAGGAGCTCAAGCGCCGCGGAATCGAGAATGCGACGGTTTCCCAGACCGGCTGCGTGGGCGTCTG
The DNA here is from genome assembly GCA_900542395.1 of uncultured Eubacteriales bacterium. Taxonomy (GTDB): domain Bacteria; phylum Bacillota; class Clostridia; order Christensenellales; family Aristaeellaceae; genus Ventricola. The sequence goes on along the minus strand of UQNM01000027.1, from coordinate 16,548 downwards.
CCGTCTGGAACCGATTGTCGAGGTCTATGTCAAGGGTCAGGAGAAGGTGACCTACGTTCACATGACGCCGGAAAAGGTCGCCCGCGTGGTCAACGATCACATCGTCAACGGCAGACCCGTAGAAGAATACACCGTCGGCGCGCAGGGATAAGCCGGCCGGTGAGAGGAGGAGCATCGTATGGATCTGATTCGCTCGCATGTGATGGTCTGCGGAGGCACGAATTGTTCGTCTAGCGCTTCCGGCGAGATCATCAGGGAGTTTGAACGGCAGATTGCCGAAAAAGGGCTGGAAAAGGAAATCAAGGTCGTGCGCACGGGCTGCTTCGGCATGTGCGAAGCCGGTCCTGTCGTCATCGTCTACCCGGAGGGCGCGTTTTATGCCCGCATGACGGTGGAAAACGTGACGCGCATCGTGGACGAGCACCTCGTCAAGGGCCGCGTGGTCAAGGAACTGCTGTACAAGGAAGCGGTGGACGAGGACAACAAGGTCAAGTCGCTGGACAGCGTAGATTTTTACAAAAAGCAGCGCCGCGTCGCGCTGCGCAACTGCGGCGTGATCGACCCGGAGAATATCGACGAATATATCGCTTTTGACGGCTACAAGGCGCTGGGCAAGGTGCTCACCGAAATGACCCCGCAGGAGGTCATCGACGTGATGCTCAAATCCGGCCTGCGCGGCCGCGGCGGTGCGGGCTTCCCCACCGGCATGAAGTGGAAATTTGCCGCCGCTTCTCAGTCGGATAAGAAATACGTCTGCTGCAACGCCGACGAGGGCGACCCCGGCGCGTTCATGGATCGCTCCATACTGGAAGGCGATCCGCACGTGGTCATCGAGGCGATGGCCATCGCCGCTTACGCCATCGGCGCGGATCAGGGCTACATCTACTGCCGCGCAGAATACCCCATCGCGGTCAAGCGCCTGCAAATCGCCATCCGTCAGGCGCGCGAATACGGCCTGTTGGGCAAAAACATCTTCGGTACGGATTTCTGCTTTGATGTGGACGTCCGCTTGGGCGCAGGCGCTTTCGTCTGCGGCGAAGAAACGGCGCTGATGACCTCCATCGAGGGCAAGCGCGGCGAGCCGCGTCCGCGCCCGCCGTTCCCGGCGGTCAAGGGTCTGTTCGAAAAGCCGACCATCCTCAACAACGTAGAGACCTACGCCAACGTGCCGCAGATCATCAACAACGGCTGGGAATGGTTCGCTTCGATAGGCACGGAAAAATCGAAGGGCACCAAGGTGTTCGCGCTGGGCGGCAAGATCAGCAACACCGGCCTGGTGGAGGTGCCGATGGGCACCACGCTGCGCGAGATCATCTACGACATCGGCGGCGGCTGCCCGAACGGCAAAAAGTTCAAGGCGGCGCAGACGGGCGGCCCCTCCGGCGGCTGCATCCCGGCCAGCCAGCTGGACGTGCAGATCGACTATGACAACCTGACCGCCATCGGCTCGATGATGGGCTCCGGCGGCATGATCGTCATGGACGAGGATACCTGCATGGTCGATATCGCGCGTTTCTTCCTCGATTTTACCGTGGATGAATCCTGCGGCAAGTGCGCGCCGTGCCGCATCGGCACCAAGCGCATGCTGGAAATCCTCGAACGCATCATCGATGGCCGCGGCGAGGACGGCGACATTGAGAAGCTGGAAGAGCTGGCCAAGGCCATCAAGGCGACGGCGCTGTGCGGTCTGGGACAGACCGCGCCGAACCCGGTGCTTTCCACCCTCAAGTATTTCCGCCACGAATACGAAGCGCACATCTATGAGAAGCGCTGCCCGGCCGGCCACTGCAAGAAGCTGGTGACCTATCAGATCGACCCGGCGAAGTGCAGGGGCTGCACGCTGTGCGCGCGCGGCTGCCCGGCCGGCTGCATCAGCGGCACCGTTCGCGAGGCGCACCGCATCGACACCACGAAGTGCCTCAAGTGCGGCGTTTGCATGGAGAAGTGCAAGTTCGGCGCGATTTCCCGTTCCTGATAAAGCCGAAGGAGTGAAAAAGCAACATGGCAATGGTTCATTTGACTATCGACGGTGTGCCGGTTTCCGTGGAGGAAGGCACCACCGTTCTCAAGGCGGCGCATGCTGCCGGTATCAAGATTCCGACCCTCTGCTGGCTCAAGGACATCAACGAGATCGGCGCCTGCCGCATGTGCGTGGTGGACGTCGGCGCGCGTTCGCTGGCGGCGGCCTGCGTGATGCCCGTATCCGAGGGCATGGTCGTCAAGACGAACACCCCGCAGGTGCGCCACGCGCGCAGAGCCGTGCTGGAGCTGATCCTCTCCAACCACGAGCGCAAGTGCCTCTCCTGCGTGCGCAGCCAGAACTGCGAGCTTCAGGATCTGGCGAAGGAGCTGGGCGTGGACGAAAACCGCTTCGAGGGCGAAAACATCCACTATCCGCTGGATAACTTCTCCCCGTCCATCGTCCGCGACCCGAACAAGTGCATCCTGTGCCGCCGCTGTGTGGCCGTCTGCCGCAATGTGCAGAAGATCGGCGCGATCGGCGCGGTGAACCGCGGCTTTAAGACCGTGATCGCCCCGGCGTTCGGAAAGACCATGCTGGAGACGGACTGCGTGTTCTGCGGCCAGTGCATCAACGCCTGCCCGGTCGGCGCGCTGCGCGAGCGCGACGATACGGACAAGGTTTGGGATGCGCTCTCCGACCCCGAGAAGTTCGTCGTCGTGCAGCCCGCTCCGGCCGTCCGCGTGGCGCTGGGCGAGGAATTCGGCCTGCCCATCGGCACCCGCGTCACCGGCAAGATGACGCAGGCGCTGCGCCGTCTGGGCTTTGACAAGGTGTTTGACACCGATTTCGGCGCGGATCTGACCATCATGGAGGAAGCGACCGAGCTGCTGGGCCGCATCCAAAGCGGCGGCGTGCTGCCGATGTTCACCTCCTGCTCACCGGGATGGGTCAAGTATCTGGAGCACCACTTCCCGGAGATGATCCCCAACATGTCCACCTGCAAATCCCCGATGGAGATGGAAGGCGCGATCATCAAGACCTACTACGCCGAAAAGACCGGCATCGACCCGGCGAACATCGTGGTCGTCGCGGTGATGCCGTGCACCTCCAAGAAGTTTGAAGCCCAGCGCCCGGAGATGGTCGTCAACGGCATGCGCGCCGTGGACGTCTCCCTCACCACGCGCGAGCTGGCGCGCATGATTCGCGACGCGCGCATCGACTTCGCGCGCCTGCCGGATGAGGAGTGTTTTGACGAGCTGGTGGCGCAGTCCACCGGCGCGGCGACGATCTTCGGCACAACCGGCGGCGTGATGGAGGCGGCGCTGCGCACCGCCGCCGACGTGCTGGAAAACCGCTCCGTGGAGAACGTGGAATACCACGAGGTTCGCGGGCTGACGGGCATCAAGGAAGCGACCTTCACGCTGGGCGGCAAGGAGCTGAAGGTGGCCGTGGCCAACAGCACCGGCGCGGCGAAGGAGCTGATTCAGCGCATCAAGGCGGGCGACGCGAGTTATGCGTTCGTGGAAGTCATGGCCTGTCCGGGCGGCTGCGTCAACGGCGGCGGCCAGCCGATCGTTTCGGCGTACAAGCGCATGGACGTCGATCCGCGCACGGCGCGCGCGGCGGGGCTGTATGCCGAGGATGAAGCCAAGACGATCCGCAAGTCCCACGAAAACCCGGATATCCAGAAGCTCTACGCAGAGTTCCTGGGCGAGCCGAACGGCCATCTGGCGCACAAACTGCTGCACACCGAATACATCGACCGCAGCGACAACTAAGCCCATCTGAAGCGAAAAACCGCATACACGTCGCGAAGGGTCCCGGCAGAGCGAGACCCTTCGTTTTGTTTATCTTTCATTTACGGAAAAAGCTTGTTGATATAAGCTGTTTTATCCTTCCTTCACGGCCTGAAAATAGAAAACCCCGCTGTCAAAATCCCCGTTCAGCTCCGCGCTCAGCCCCAGATTCATCAGCGTCTTTCCCGCGTAGGTTTTGCCCGTCTCTTTGCAGAAATATCGAGCGTCTTCCCTCAGGGCGCGAAGCCTCACCCGCGGAATCACCTCGCCGTATTTCCGGCTGTGCATGAACAAAAAGAGCACCGCTTCGTTTTGATCCTTGGAAACGTACTCGGTCGCCGCGACATTGCCGCCGGACGGGCGCTGCAAGCGGTACAAATCGCCGTTTTGAACGACATGCCGCCACGTCTTATACCGCGCGATTTCCGCCGTAAACAGCGCCATCTCCTCGTCGCTCAGCCTCGATATATCCGCGCCGACGCCCAGTGTGCCGCACATCGCCGCGTGGAATTTATAGCGCCAATCCGCCCGACCGCGCCGCCGTCCGTCCGCGGGCGTGTCCGTCACCCAGCAGCTCATCATCATCGGCGCATACATCAGCGTATACCCCTCCTGAATGAACAGCCGGTCGAACGGGTCCGTGTTGTCGCTGACCCAGAATTGCGCCGTTCGCTTCGCCATGCCCAAATCCACGCGCGCGCCGCCGCCGCTGCATGCCTCGATATCCACATCGGGGAACTCTTTTTCCAGCGCGTCCAGGATTCGATAGAGCGCCAGAACGTGCCGCTCCCGCGCGAAGGGCGTCAGGCTTTCACATACGTCGGTCATCGCGCGATTCATGTCCCATTTCAGATAGCGAATCGCGTATGTGTTCAGCAGGCCGCGCAGCATGTTAAGCGCGAATCGCTCAACCTCCGGCTTTCCGAAATCGAGCAGATACTGGTTTCTCTGCGTCAGCGGTTCGCGGCCGTCCAGCCGATGAATCCAATCCGGGTGCGCGCGGTACAAATCGCTGTCCGGGTTGACCGATTCCGGCTCGACCCACAGGCCGAAATCCATGCCCAGCGCGTGCACACGGTCGATCAGTTCCTCCAGACCGTTCGGAAACTTCTCCGGGTTGACCACCCAGTCGCCCAGCCCCGCCCGGTCGGAATGGCGCGCGCCAAACCAGCCGTCGTCCACCACGAAAAGCTCCACGCCCATCCTCGCCGCGCGTTCCGCCAGCCGCATCTGCGCGTCCGCCCGCACGTCAAACTGCGTCGCTTCCCATGAATTATAGAGCACGCGGCGCGGCGGCCTGTTCGGTTTGAGAGGGTCGCGCTCGAAATCGTGCATCCTTCTGCTCAGCGCGCCCATGCCTTCCGCGCTCATGCACAGAACCATCGGCGGCGTTTCAAAGCATTCGCCGCGCTCCATCGGGCAGACGAGATCCGCGTCGTTCAGCCCCGCCGTGATGCGGTGATTTCCAAACACCGTGGACGACGCCGTGATCTGCCAGCATCCGCTCCATCCGAGCGCCACGCCGTAGGCCTCGCCCGTCTCCTCGTCCTCGCTGTTTGCCGCGATGAGGAACGGGTTCATGTGCGGGCCGGACATGCCGCGCACGGATTGCAGCCGCAGTTCCCCTTCTTCCAGCTTGGCCGTGCGCCGCCTGAATTCTCCCGCCCACGCGCCGACGACATAGTGCGCCGTCCACGGCTTCGCCTCGTGCGGCAGGAGGCACGCGCCGCTGTCCATGCGCGTCAGCCTGACCGGCGCGTTCGCCGTCAGCCTTGCGTGTTTCTCAATCACATCGCAATCCTCAAACACGCGGTACATCAGGCGAACCTCCATGACGTTCGCCTCGTCCGCCAGCGTGATTTCCGCCTGCTGACCCTGAACGCGCACGCCCGTCGTCCGCAGATTCAGCGGCACGTCGGCTTTCAGCGACACGTTTTCAAACGTCCGCCCGTCAAAGGCAGGGTATTCCATCCGCTCCCGCCACAATTCCGTGTCAAAGGAGCTGTGGCCGCCGAGCGGTTCAAACATGTCCGCGTCTCCCGGCGCAATCTTCCTGCCCCAGTGCAGGCAGACCGGCGCGGGATAGGCAAGGCCGATCCAATACGACGTTCGTTCCGTTTCCAAAATGAGAAGATTCTGCTTTTCCAGATAGCGGATCATGTTCTTTTCCTCCTTCGTCCGTCTCCAAACGGCAGAATACGGGTTTGGTTGTTCTTTATTTCTTCTCCGCGCCCCGGCCGTTCTCCTTTTCGCCTATCGCGCCTAAAAAACGCGGCGATGGGGGATTGCGCTTTTTCCCAATCGCCCCGCCGATTTTTCTGCCGTTTGTCAGATAATTCGCTGCAAATTCTTGCCTTTTGGCCGAATATTCATATATAATAATGCTGTGTCAAGCATACAGTCGCCGAGATGAAACCATCGCAAGCGCGCTGAGGCTCGGCGTTGCAGAAGGAAAAGAACAAATCGCGTGCCGGGTTCGAAAGAAAAGGGGGAAACCGGATGAAAAAGTCGCTGAAAGTCACGCTGCTCTCGCTCTGCGGAATCGTGGCGGTGCTTCTGGCCGCCGTACTCGTGTTCGTCGGGATCTACTTCACGCGCATACAGACGATGAACAGCATCGAAAAGCTCTCTGATTATGACGACGGCTACAACCTCTACCGCATGGAGGTCAAATACGATTACAGCCTTGACGACGTTATCAACTACGGCATCAAGGACAATCAGACGATGATCGACGCCATTTTGAAGGATGCGCTGCCGCTCCTTCCGGTGAAAATCGAGGCGCCCAGCTTCGGCTGCACGGCGTTCACGCTGACGGACGCCGACGGCGATGTGCACATGGGGCGCAATTACGACTTCAAAAACAACACCTCGGCGATGCTCGTCTACTGCGCGCCGAAAAACGGCTATCGGTCCGTGGCTACGGCGGCGCTGGACAATGTTTCCGCAAACGCGCCGGATGAGAGCGCCAAAATGAAGCTGGCCAGCCTGACCGCGCCGTATATCTGCCTTGACGGCCTCAATGAAAAGGGCGTATCCATCGCCGTGCTGACGCTGGACAGCGACCCGGTTCACCAGAACACTGGCAAGCCCGCCATCGCCACCACCCTCGCCATCCGCCTTGTGCTGGATCGCGCGGCGAGCACGGAAGAGGCGGTGGAGCTGCTCCGCGGCTACGACATGTTCGCTTCCAGCGGGCGGGATTATCACTTCTACATCACCGACGCGACGGGCGACGGCCGGGTGGTCGAATACGACTGCGAAAGCGAAACGCGGGAGCTTGTGGCGCTGCCCATCAACGCCATCACCAACTTCTATGGAATCTACAAGGACAAGGTGCTCCCCAACCAGAAAAACGGCATCTACGGCCATGGCCGGGAGCGTTACGACGCTGTGCTGGAAGTCTTTGACCAGCAGAAGGACAGCCCCTCCAACGATACCGTGTGGGCGGCGCTGAAAGCCGCCTCGCAGGAGCCGAACCCCGAAAGCATCACCAGCAACACGCAGTGGTCGATCGCCTACAACAACACCGACCTGACCGCCGAAATCATCATCCGCCGCCACTGGGAGGATATGACGCGCTATAGCCTGACGGCGGGCACGGCGAAGTAACGTCGTTTACCGCCGAAGCCTGCAAAGCGTCAAAGCCTTGCTTGCGCGGATGATTTTACGCAGTTCCCTGATATCAAACGAGTGAACGGACGCATCCATTCGGATGTTCCCGTTCACTCGTTTGTTTTTGCCTCTGTCCGTTTGAATTTCACGTTCTGTTCTCTTCCGTCTCTTCCACGACTGGGTGAGCATCATCATCGTTCCGTTTTCTCCGACAACCTCCATCAGCGCTTCGATCACGGTCTGCGCGCCGCCGCAGACGTAGCCCATCCGTTTCAGGGACGTATGCGCCATCACGGCGTCGCCCTTTTCCAGACCGACTTCCCGTCATTTTTTGACGATTTCTTCTTTGAGAATTACACGCATCCCGGTAGCCCTCCCGAAACACAACCCGCTCTTTTTCCTGCGTGTCAAATCGAATGGATATGCCGGGTTCATTCGGATTACTCCAGCTCAAACACGCCCTGCGGGTCATAGGCGCTCCCGCTTTCGTCAATCTCAATGCCGTAATGATCGTATATCGTTCCGGCAGCGTCCATGTCAATCCAGCGGCGGTTGAAGTCTGCCTCCCGCATCAGGCCGTAACCGACGCACGCCGGATCGTTGAAATAAAACACATTGCCGTCGCTCTTCTTCTGATAACCGACGCAGATGACCCAGTGCCCCTCTGCCAGATACGTATCCGCGTCGTTCGGGTTTTGGGTGTTGTATCCGTCCGCGCCCCACGCCTGAATACAGACCAGCACGGGATGCCCCTGATCCAGCGCGGCGATCAGGTCATCCGTCGTTCGTTTTTCCCGCGCGATGACCCGCACGCCGTTTTCCTCAAAAAAGGCGAGGATCGCGCCCGGAGACGTTCCGGTTTCCTCGGTTGTTCCAAGCGCCTCTTCGTAGGCGGTCAGGTTTAAATCCGCCTGATAAGGCTCAAGCCAGTTCATCAGCATTTGAACGCACGTGGTTCCACAGGTGTAGCTGCCGTACTGGCGCAAATTCGGAATATCAATGAAAACGTCGGCGTCCTGCGTTCTGCCTGCGTAGAGGCTTTGAGGGGATGCGTCTGCCTCCCCTTTCCCGGCGCAGGGCAATGCACACAGACACAGCGCGCCGACCAAAGCGGCCGACACAAGGATTCCATATCGTTTCTTCATGGGGCACCTCCAACCTCACAAGATCCTGCGCAGCTCCTGCACAAGGTCGCCGATCACGATGGGCTTGGACAAAAAGCCGGTCATGCCGCTTTCCAAGGCGTTGCGGCGATCCTCGTCGAACGCGTTGGCAGTCATGGCAAGAATCGGGAGCTTTGCCCGGGCTGGGTCATCCAGCGCGCGGATCTGCCGGGTGGCGGTATAGCCATCCATCACCGGCATCTGCACATCCATCAGCAACAGATCATAGCTGCCCGGCGCTGCGGTGCTGACCTTTTCCACCGCAACCGCGCCGTTTTCAGCCGTATCGACCCGGAAGCCATACTCGCGCAGAATTTCCAGCGCGATCTCGCGGTTCAGCTCGTTATCCTCTACCAGCAGGATATGTTTGCCCATGAAGCCGACATTCTTTTCGGGCAAAAGATCCTGCGTTGCATCCGTCTGTTTCTGCCCGATGGCGCTCATCAGGGTCTCGCGCAGGTCAGACATAAACATGGGCTTGGAGCAGAAGGCGGTCACACCGGCAGCCTTTGCCTCCACTTCAATATCAGACCAGTCATAGGCAGTCAGTATGATAATGGGCGTATTATCGTTCAGGCTGCGGATCTGGCGGGTGACCTCGATGCCGTTCATATCCGGCAGCCGCCAGTCGATGATATAAGCGTGGTAGACGTCGCCCATCTCGATGGCCTGCCGCGCACGCAGCACCGCCTCCTTGCCGGAAAGGGTCCACTCGGCGCGCATGCCCACCTTGACCAGCATCCTCGTCACACTGTCGCAGGTGTTGAAATCGTCGTCCACCACCAGTGCCTTCAAGCCTTCCAGCTCGGTGATCTTTTCCACCGGACGGCGCTCCGCCTGTGTGCGCATGGGCAAGCAGATGATAAACTCGGTCCCCTTGCCCTGCGCCGTCTGCACGTTGATGGCGCCGCCCATCATATCCACGATGTTTTTGGTAATCGCCATGCCAAGACCGGTGCCCTGTATCTGGCTTACCGTGGAGGTGCGTTCCCGCTCAAACGGATCAAAGATCTTTTGGGCAAACTCCGGACTCATGCCGATGCCGTTGTCCTTGACGCGGAACTCGTACTGCCCACAGCCGTGCACCTTACCGGCCAGCTGCCGCACCCGCACCGAGACCGTGCCGCCCGCCGGCGTAAACTTGATGGCGTTGGACAGGATGTTCAGCAGGATCTGGTTCAGCCGGGTCTTGTCGCAATAGACATCCTCGTCGGTCACATCCATCACGTCCATATAAAGTTCAAGCTGCTTTGCGTAGATCTGCCCGCTGACGATGGTTTTCAGATCGTGCAGCACATCCGAAAGGTTGACTTCCACTTCCTCCAGATGGATCTTTCCGCTTTCAATGCGGCTCATATCCAGCACATCGTTGATGAGGGAGAGCAGATGGTTGCTGGATGTAAGGGCCTTGGCGAGATAATCCTTCACCCGATCCTTATCGTCAATGTTGCTGATCGCCAGCGTGGTAAAACCGATGATGGCGTTCATGGGGGTGCGGATATCGTGGGACATATTGGAAAGGAAGGTGCTCTTGGCGCGGTTGGCGGTCTCGGCGGCGGCAACGGCATTGGAAAGCGCCTGATTCACCTGCTTGTCGGCGGTGCGGTCGGACATGACAAGGATATACTTGGTTTTGCCCTCCACCTCGCTGCCCATGGCGATGTTGTGGAACCAGCGTCGCTCTTTGGTATCCAGATGCTCATACTCGAAATCCCATTCGCGCTGTTCCCCGCTGAGAAGCCCTTCCAGAAAAGTTTTACCGTGCTCCGGGGCGTTTTTCGGGTACAGCTTGTCCAGAACAAAAACATCCTGCCGGACTTCTTTCCACGGTATGCCCAGCAGGCGCTCGATGTTCGGGCTGACATAATCCACCTTGTAGGTCTTTGCGTCCAGCATCAGGAAGACGTCGTCCACGTTCATCGAAAGCTTTTGGAACAGCTCATCCCGGTACGAAATCTCGGTATTCTTCCGGCGCAGGATGACATGGCTTCTGCGCACAATGAGCAGAATGACCAGCATGGCAAAACCAACGGTGATACCTGCTACAATCTGTATGGTATGGAACCACAGCCTGTCCAGACTGGCATTGACGATTCCGACCGGCACAAGCCCCAGCATCGTCCAGTTCAGGATCTCCGTGCCCTCGTAGACCAGATAATAGCTGGTGTTGCCCAGCTTTACCCTCAGGTTTCCGCTGCTGCCCTGCGCAAAGGCATCCGAAAGAGCAAGGAGCTGTTCCTCAGAAAGGTCGGAATGGTCGCGCAGCATCGCAATGAAATTGTAGATCGTTTCCTTGCGGTTTACGGAATTGTCGATGACCACCCGCCCATCCGGGTAGATCACATAGTTGCTGGCATTGCCCTGAAAGGCAGAGTTGTCCAGCAATTTCAGCACCGCATCGTTGTAGTAGGCGATGGCAACGGCATCGTAGGCAAAGCCCCGGTAGCTGCCCTGCGTTTTGGGGCAGACAAACACAAGCATCTGGGGTTTGCCGGGCAGTGCCGTATTCATAACGATATCCTTGCCATCGGCGAGCTTTTCGTCCAGATTCGTCTGCAAGCCAAGATAGCCTGTTTCCCCGGTCACGGTCATGTAGTTGCCGTCATAGGTAAGAAAGTAGAAGGCGGCAAATCCGGTGTCCTGCTGCGCTTCCTCGATATAGGCCTGAATTTTTGCTTCGTCCGAGGTGTTTTCCAGAAAGCCGTTGTACAAATGCAGATAGGTCAGGTTTTTGCGCACCATCTCTTTCAGCATATGGTTGGATTTATGCAGCACCTCTTCCAGATGCGAGGTGCTTTCCTGATAGATGGTCCGCGACACAAACGAGATGTACCGGACGCCAAAACCGGCTGCCAGCAAAACCAGAAGAAGGATGGCAGCGACAGGGAGCCACTTTTGCCGGGGATGGCCGTTTCGTTCGGGTTCGTGTTTTTCGTCTGCCATTCCGGTCACCTCAATGTGATGTAGTTTTCAGGCTCTGCAAGCGCTGCGCCGCCGCCCAAAACGTAATCGCGCCATATGTTTTTCACCCATGTGTCTCCGCCCGCAGACGTGCCGTTTTCGTCCGCAAGCAGCGCAGCCATTTGCTTTTCCGGCGCCAGACAGGTCACGGTAACGGCGTCGTCATCCCGGAGCGGCTGCCCGTTTCGGGTGATGCCGGTCAGGGTATAGCAGCCGTCATCTTCTTTTACCTCCACGGTAATGCCGCTGACCACCGGCAGAGAACCACGATTGAACGGCACAAACCCGCCCTCGCAGCCTTCCACAAAGGCGCGGACGGTTTCCTTCAGTTCTGCACCGGTCATCGTGCGCTGGCGGGACATCAAACTGTTCGGCATAATCATGGAAATGGCCATCTTTCTGGTATAATCTGCCTGCAGCACACTGCCGGTAAAGCTGTTTGCGGTGGCGATGAGCACATCCGTGCCATAAACGCCGCACAGCGTGTTCGCCATCACAGAGAAGGAGGCATTGCCGCCGTTTGCATGGAATACGTTGGAATAGCCCTTCGCGGAGGTCAGCACGATTTCGTCCGCGGCGGATGCTTCTTCTGCAAGAAGCTGGGCATTGAACGCGCGATAAGCCTGTGTTGCCGTATACTCGCCCGCGATCATTTTGGAAACGACATCCTTGGAGATGGAAAAGAAATCGTTGGAGGCGATGCGGATATACATGTGGTTTTCTTCTACCACAGTGCGCACGTCCTTCAGATACTCGGTCAGGCGCAGGCCGACGTTCTGGCTGTAGCTCAGCACGTCCTGCCCATCGGCAACGATGCGGTTCTGCGCCTCCTCGGAGAGCATGACGTTCAGCACCTTCATGGCCTTATTGCGGCGCGCCGTGTCCTGCTCCAGATCACGGTTCAACGCGACCTGGAAATACGGGGTGGTCATCAGCCACTTTTCGCCGTTCTGGCTGAAGAAGGGCAAAAAGGTCGTGTCGATGCCCTCGTCCCGAAACATCTTGACCCCGGCAGAGCTGCCAAAGTACATGGCAACTTCCCCGTTCCGGAACATCCCGGCCACATCGTCGTAATTCAACGCAAGGTCGTCTGCCGTGAGGTGCGTATCCTGAATGAACTGCGCCAGACGCGCAAACGCTCCCGGCCACACGGTATCATCCAGACCGACCCGCGCGGTGTTGGCGGGGTCGCTGTAAGCGGTGCGCCACCTGCGCCCTTGCGTAGTGGTAAGCTCGGAAGCGGAAAGCCCCTGCAGCGTTTCCATGCAGGTGTAGTCGTAGGTGTAATCGGCGGTAAAGCCGCGGATTCCTACCTTTTCAAACGCCTGACAGGCCGCGACAAAGCTCTCGTAATCGGTGGGCAGCGGGATATCGTACTGCTCAAAAAGACTGCGGTTGACCACAAAACCGTGGGCATCCGCGCACACCGGCAGCCAGTTCACGCTGCTGTCCTCATTCTTAAAGCTGTTGAGGTAGGTGTTGTACACAGCGCCCGCCTCGTTGGTGGTGGCAAGGTTCATCAGGCTGTCCTTCAAGGGGGCAGCATCGTGCAGCGAGAACCGGCAGCAGGTGATGATATCCGGCAGACCGCCGTTTTGCTGCAAAAATCTGTAGAAATCCAGATCGTTGTTGCCTACGATGAATTCAACATTCACGTCCGGCAGCTGCGACTGAATATACGGCGCATAGGTTTCGTACAGGCTATTGGTCCACAGATATACCTGAATGGTCTGGGCATCTTCCTGCTCCTGTGCCTGTTCGGTGCTTTTTATGCCGCATCCGGTCAGCAGGGATAGCCCCATCACCAGTGCCGCAAGCACGGAAATAAGGCGGCACAATGCTCTTTTGTTTATCAAATCGTTCTCCTCACCACGCTTGGGTTGCTGCCGTTTTTCGGCAAAGCTGCTATGGCTCACTTGTCGCACATCGCTGCCCGCAGGCGTGTGCTCCGCCCACGGAAATGATGCTGCAATGATTTGCGTGCGTCCTGTTTTGAAATCCCCCAATACCGCAAAAAACTTTGTAAAGCCTTTGGAAAGGCACAGGCACAGCACGACAATAACATGTAGATATTTTATCACGATAGCGGCGGGTTTTCAATAAAATATTGCTTTGAAGCAGAGTCGCTGCCTGACCGTTGCCCAGACTGCGGCAAAACGGTCTATCAGAACGGACCGGCCATTCGCCCGGCAACCCAAGAGAAGTACAGGATCTTCTGCGAACCGGGGGTGAGGAAGGGGAATAAGCCGACTGACTGCCTTCTGTGGTATCTGCGGAGGGCAGCTTTTGATGCGAAGTGTCAAAAGCGCTTTTGCATTACTCTTGACAAGAGTAACAGAACCCCGGTAACCCAGCCCCGCACAAGAAAGGAGGCTTCGTGAAAAGAACCATCTCCGCCATGTGTGGCAAAGGCTCGCTGACCCACAACCGCAGGGACTTCATCGCCGAGAACGTCGATTCCAGCCGAACGCCGTTCAACGTCGAATACCGCAATGAGGACATCCGAGCCGTCTATCACGAACTGTTTGACGACGCGCTGGCCCGCTACAACGAAAAGCAGACACGCAAGGATCGCGTGATTGACGATTACTACGAGAGAATCCGCACGGGCAAGCAGGAAAAGCTGTTTGAAGAACTCATCATCCAGATCGGCAACAAGGACGATATGAACGCCACATCCGAGAACGGACAGCTTGCCCGGCAGATGCTCGACGAATACATGCAGTCCTTCCAGCAGCGCAACCCGACACTCCGCGTGTTCTCTGCTCACCTGCACATGGATGAAGCCACGCCGCATCTTCATATTGATTTCATTCCGTTCACAACCGGCAGCAAGCGCGGACTCGAAACCCGTGTGTCGCTCAAAAAGGCACTGGAAGCACTCGGCTTTGCGGGCGGCACAAAAAGCCACACTGAGCTGAACCAATGGATTGAATCCGAAAAGCAGGCGCTTGCCTCCATCATGGCACGGCATGATATCGAATGGGAGCAGAAAGGAACGCATGAGGAACATCTCTCCGTTCTGGATTACAAGAAGCAGGAACGAAGCAAGGAAGTCGCTGCGCTCGAAACCCAAATCGGCGCATTGCAGGAACAGACAGCGACTGCCGAAACCATGCTTTCCGAAAAGCAGGAACAGCTCGACGATATCGCGCCCATTCTCAAGAATACCGAGAAGTTTGTCCGGAAATACGACAATCCCGAACGGCTGCTCCCGGAAGCCGGAATGCTGGAATCCGGCAAGGCGTTTCGGGAGAAGAAAGCACTTCCGATTCTGGGAAAGCTCCTGAAATACGCCCGTTCGCTCTTTCGGGAAAATGCCGAGTTGAAAGTTAAGGTGCAGAAGCTCGAAAAGGAGAATACCGCTTTCAAATCGGCAAACTGGAACCATACCAATGAAATAGTCAAACTAATACTACTCTCAATCTAAAAACATTCGATTATCCACTGACGACCAGTAATGCTTTTGACCATATCTGTCGTCAACAAACATATGGTTTCGCATAAACGATCCATAACGGCTGAAAGCGAATCGAATACTTCGTTCCTAAATCCCATCGAGCGAATTTGTTTCCAAATTTGCTCGATAGGATTCATTTCAGGTGTGTACGGCGGTATAGAAAGAAGCTGTATATTTTCTGGACAACGTAATGCTTTTGACTTATGCCATGCAGCTCCATCGCATACCAACAGAATTATATCGTCAGGATACTGTTCTGAAAGTTTTTCAAGAAATATATTGGTACATTTTGTATCGCAATTCGGCATCGTCAAAAAGAAACTTTCTCCACTCAGAGGTTCTACTGCTCCAAACGCATAGCGGTATTCCCGTATGTGATGACAAGGCACAGATGGTCTCTGACCTTTAGGACACCAGCATCTTTTAGGCTTATTGATCCGCCCAAATCCAGCTTCATCTTCAAACATCAGCCGGACGGTTTTGGTCTTGTTTTGGGATCTGGTATCCAGCACACAGGATTTAATTTTTTTGAGGCTTCGCAAGCCTCTTCGTCTGCTGCTTTCGGATGCCTTGAGCGGGGCATTTTTTTACTCCAGCCATGTCTTTTCAATACATTGTAGACATACACGCGCCCGGTATCCTTGCCACAGGCTTTATCCAGAACTGCTTTGATTTCATTTGCGGTAACTTGTTTACCGGTCCCATCATTGAATTGGTTTAAGATTTCTTCTTCCTGTTCCCAACTTAACAGCCAATGATGGGATTGGTACTTGTTTCTTTCATATTCTTCCAGACCCTGTTCCCGATAGCGGCGGCACATTTGCGTGATACTGGTTCTGTGCAGATTGGTCATCTTAGTGATTTCGTCGAGTTTCTTTCCTTCGTAGCGCAGCATCAATACACGCAGTCTCCGACTTATGTTCTTGTCCTTTGTCTTAGCCTCTTTGGCTTTGATTGCTTCATATTCCGCTTCTGTTATTTGAAAACGTTTCATTTCTCATCACCGTTTTCATTATAACACATTCCCTTGCCTTTTTGAATATATTTAGAAAAAGAGTAGTATAAAAATGGAGAATCGGGAGTTGCACAAAGCAAAGGCAAGCTGGATGCGCTGGTCGGCAGAATCGGGAACGATGTTCTGCAAAAGGCATTGGAAGGAATATCTAAAGAGCATTCTAAATCTCAAAAAGATAATAAAGATGAAATGAGATAAATGCTGTTTTAGACAATGAGCTCGTTATGCCGTTGGCAGGATGGACATACTCTGATAAACTAAATCTTGGATAAAAGATGCGAGAAGGACTTGCCAACTCGCATCTTTTGTTGTAGTTTGGAGTTGAATATGGATCCATATAACGTGAAAATTATGCGGCAAAAGCGAAGTATAGAAAGTGATTTTAGGGCTTGAAAAAAATAAAAGAGAAATTTCTGCGAAAAGGTGAGATAAAAAGAATGAAATAAGCGTCTTTATAAATGGTGGAAAATAATTTAGGGGGGGGTAATGAAACACGAATGCTAGCATTTTACACCGTAGCTTGGACAATGCACAGTGAAGATGATCGGGCGTTTTTTCAACAGTTATATATTGAC
>UQNM01000026.1 GCA_900542395.1 uncultured Eubacteriales bacterium | reverse complement strand
GATGGTGCCAATGTTGACGTGCGGCTTGGTGCGCTCAAACTTTTGCTTCGCCATTTTCTTTTTCCTCCATGTGTCAGGCCGAAGCCCGACATATTATAATTCGGGAAATCGCTTCCCGCCCGCAGGCGGGAAGCGGTAAAAGCTTACTTCGCCGCCTTGGTGCCGCAAACCTTCTCCTGAATGGACTTCGGAACCGGCTCATAGTGCTCCGGCTGCATGGTGTACACGCCGCGGCCCTGCGTACGGGAACGCAGCGCGGTGGAGTAACCAAACATCTCGGAGAGCGGAACCAGCGCGTGAATCTCTTCGGTCGTGCCGTTGTGATCCATGCCCTCGATGCGGCCGCGGCGGCTGTTCAGGTCGCCGATAACGTCGCCCATGTACTCTTCCGGCACGGTGACGTCCACCTTCATGATCGGCTCAAGCAGCACCGGGTCGGCCTTGGCCATCGCAGCCTTGAACGCCATGGAACCGGCGATCTTGAACGCGACTTCGGAGGAGTCGACGTCGTGGTAGGAGCCGTCGTACACGGAAACATGGAAGTCCACAACCTCGAAGCCGCCCAGCGGGCCGTTCTTGGCCGCCTCGCGGATACCGGCGTCGATCGGCGCGATGAACTCCTTCGGGATGGAGCCGCCGACGGTGTCGTTGCTGAAGGAGTAGCCCTCGCCCGGCTCGACCGGGGAGATCTCGATCCAGCAGTGACCGTACTGGCCGTTGCCGCCGGTCTGACGGACGTAACGGCCTTCGGCCTTCGCCGCCTTGCGGATGGTCTCACGATAGGCAACCTGCGGCGCGCCGACGGTCGCCTCGACCTTGAACTCGCGCAGCAGACGGTCAACGATGATCTCCAGATGGAGCTCGCCCATGCCGGCGATGATCGTCTGGCCGGTCTCCTGATTGGTGTAGGTCTTGAAGGTCGGGTCTTCTTCAGCCAAACGCAGCAGGCCGAGAATCATCTTCTCCTGACCGGCCTTGGTCTTCGGCTCGATGGCGACCTGAATAACCGGCTCCGGGAACTCCATCTTCTCAAGGATGATCTGGTTCTTGTCGTCGCACAGGGTGTCGCCGGTCGTGGTGTCCTTGAAGCCGACAACGCCGCAGATCTCGCCGGTGTAAACCTCGGTGATTTCCTTGCGCTCGTTGGCGTGCATCTGGAGCAGACGGCCGATGCGCTCACGCTTGCCCTTCGTGGAGTTGAGCACGTAGCTGCCCGAGCCGATGTGGCCGGAGTAGACACGGATGAAGCTCAGCTTGCCGACGAACGGGTCGGTCATGATCTTGAAAGCCAGCGCGGAGAACGGCGCTTCGTCGCTCACCGGACGCTCGATTTCCTCGTCGGTGTGCGGGTCGAAGCCCTTGACCGGCGGGATATCCAGCGGAGACGGCATGTAGTCGATGACGGCGTCGAGCAGGAGCTGAACGCCCTTGTTGCGGTAAGAGGTGCCGCACAGCACAGCGAAGAAGCTGCAATCGATGGTGCCCTTGCGGATGGCGGCCTTCATCTCTTCGATGGTCGGCTCTTCGCCTTCCATGAACTTCTCCATGATGCCGTCGTCCACGTCGGCCAGCGCTTCGATGAGCTGCTCGCGGTACATCTGAGCATCTTCCATCATATCTTCCGGAATCGGCTCGTCGCGGTAATCCTTGCCCAGGTCATCGTAGTAGACCTCGGCGCGCATGGTCAGCAGGTCGATGATGCCGCGGAAATCGTTCTCCGCGCCGATCGGCAGCTGAATCGGATGCGCATTCGCGTGCAGACGCTCGTGGAGCATGTCCACCACGCGGTAGAAGTTCGCGCCCATGATGTCCATCTTGTTGACGTACACCATGCGCGGAACATGATAGTGCTCGGCCTGACGCCAGACCGTCTCAGACTGCGGCTCAACGCCGCCCTTCGCGCAGAACACGGCGACAGAGCCGTCCAGCACGCGGAGGGAACGCTCGACCTCGACGGTGAAATCGACGTGGCCGGGCGTGTCGATGATGTTGAGACGATAGTCCTTCCAGTAGCAGGTCGTCGCGGCGGAGGTGATGGTGATGCCGCGCTCCTGCTCCTGAGCCATCCAGTCCATGGTGGCGGTGCCTTCATGCGTCTCGCCGATCTTGCGGTTCTTGCCCGTATAGAACAGAATACGCTCGGTCGTCGTCGTCTTGCCGGCATCGATATGCGCCATGATACCGATGTTGCGAACCATCTTTAATTCATGGTCTCTGGGCATGTTGAATCTCCTTTTTGTTCAGGCTGCCGCCTGCGCGGCGCCTCGCACGATCGGACGGAAATTACCAGCGATAGTGAGCAAACGCCTTGTTGGCCTCGGCCATACGGTGCATTTCTTCCTTACGCTTGACAGCCGCGCCGGTGTTGTTGCTCGCGTCGATGATCTCGGCGCAGAGGCGCTCGGCCATGGTCTTCTCGCCGCGCTTGCGGGAGAACTCGACCAGCCAGCGCAGCGCCAGGGTCTGACGGCGCTCCGGGCGGATCTCGATCGGGACCTGATAGGTCGCGCCGCCGACGCGGCGAGCCTTAACCTCCAGGCTCGGCAGAATGTTCTGCAGGCCGGCGTTGAAAACTTCCATCGCGTCCTTGCCGGTCTTGTCGGCCAGCATCTGGAACGCGTCGTAGCAGACGGACTGCGCGATGCCGCGCTTGCCGTCGAGCATGATCTGGTTGATCAGCTTGGTGACGATGGTGGTGCCGTATACCGGATCCGGCAGCACTTCACGCTTGGGTACAAAACCACGTCTCGGCATGGGTTTAACCTCCTGAGTTGTCAGGAAGCAAGGATTGTTTCCTCGCTTCGGTTTTCTTGCAGCATGGCCCGAACGGCCAGCAAACGCGCCGCCTCAGCAAAAGCGGCCCTGTCTGCCGGATCTAGCACACAGCCCTGCCCACGGAACGCCCAGCGCGCTGTTCCAAACACGCGCAGCGCCTTTCCGCTTTGCGGCCGGCCACCCGTTTCAGACCGACGACACCTCCGATACTGGGAGGGCGCCACTTCCTTCGTTATCCCGAAGTATGAACCCTCAGAAATTACTTCTTCGGGCGCTTCGCGCCGTACTTGGAGCGGGCCTGCATACGCTTGGCCACACCGGCAGCATCCAGCGCGCCGCGGACGATGTGATAACGAACGCCAGGCAGGTCACGGACACGGCCGCCGCGGATGAGCACCACGGAGTGCTCCTGCAGGTTGTGGCCGATGCCGGGGATGTAGCAAGTACCTTCGACGCCGTTCGTCAGGCGGACACGGGCAATCTTACGCAGCGCAGAGTTCGGCTTCTTCGGCGTGGTGGTCTTAACGGACAGGCACACGCCGCGCTTCTGCGGGCACTTCTGCAGGATAGGCGCGGTCGGCTTTGCAGCGATCGCTTTTCTTCCGTTGCGGATCAACTGGTTGATCGTAGGCATGGAAGCACCTCCTATGTTTCTTCTCAAAAATTCTGGAACACTTGCTTGCTGATTCATCTATATGAACCCGTTTAACCGGGATCATAGCATACAAAGCGCCGGCGTGCCGCATAGCAGCCGGTATGTTTCGCGGCCGATTCGCCCTTACTTGAGCAGACCGGCGGCCGCAGCCTTGACGTCGATGCCGCACGCGCGCCCGAGCTTCTCCATGGATTCCACCTGCGTGCAGGGAATCTCCATGTCGTAGCAGCGATCCACGACGCGCTTGGTGAGCAGCAGATCCGCGTCCTGCGCGACATACGCATGGGCAACCCTGCCCTCGTCCAGCGCGCGGAGAACCTGCTTGGTGCCGACTACTCGTCGGTCAACATCGGCGAGACCATCATTCATAGAACAATTCTTCCTTTCAATCGTCTTCCGCGCATACCATCCCTGCGGACGGCTTGCACAGCAAACACGAGTATGATATCATTTTCCGCCGCGAATGTCAATTCTTATTTTTGGTTTTTCCCTTATTTTACACGCTTTTTCTGTTTTTCGTTCGGGTTTTTCCGCTCATTCCCCCGCCAGCGCGTCCGCCATGCTCTGCATGGAACATTCCTCGTCCGTCTCGAAATCCGCAAACCGGAATTCCTCCCCGGTTTCGCCGATGGCCTGCGTCAGCCGGCAGAGCAGCTCGAAGCGGTATTCCGCAACCGCCTCGATCTGTGAAACGTCCATTTCGTCCTGCTCCTTGCCCCAGCGCTCCGCGTCCCGCAGAAACGCGCCGGAATCGGTCAGCTCGTGCTGATACAGCGCCAGCTCCTCGCGGACGGTGTCTATCGTAAAGCCCGCCTCGCTCATTTGCCGCCACTGCGCGGCCAGCTCCCCGCGCGCGCCGCTCACATCCAGCTCGATCACCCGGCAGGCCAGCGCGTCGATCATCCAGCAATCCCAGTATGCGCCCGGCTCCTTCTCCCAGGACAGATCCATGTCCCACGGGATAAAGCGATAGACCACGCCCGCCGCCGTCTCGTGCGCCCAGACGTACATGTTGTTGAAGATGTTGTCGCAGAGCGCCATTCCCTGCACCAGCAGCGTGTATCGCATCAGCGAGGGCACGTCGATGTGCGCCGCCGCTTCTCGGCAAAACGTCTCGTCGTCCATTTCGCCGTCGTCCAGCCGGAGGTAGGTTTGCAGCCCCGCGAACGGATTCTCCGCGTCCGGCGCGATAAACAGCTCGTATCCCTCGTCGATCGGCCGCCCCTTGTCCACCGCGGCGATCACCGAGCGGTACAGGCTGTCGCGCTGGGCGCTGCCCGCGCCCGCCTTCTCGATCTCCGCGCGCCGGTCAAACGGAACCATCATCAGGTATGCGCCCTGATACGCGTCGTTGACGAAGACCTCGACGTATTCCCTGCCGACGGGCGCGAACGCCTCATCCTTCGGCCAGATTCGCTCGATCATCGACCAGCTCAGCCGGTCGCGCACCATGTTCGGGTCAAAGCCCATCGCCAGCAGGATGATCTCGTCCGTCTGCCCCAACCCCTGCACGTTCTGCGGAATTTTCTTGTTCCCGTCCTCGGTTCGCGTAAATTCCACCTTGTAGCTGTGCTTGTCCAGCCGAACGAGCGATGCGTTGCCGCGCAGGTGGGCGCGCGCGTTCGCTTCAAGCCGCTCGCCGTTTCCAAAGGCGAGGTTCAGCGCCGCCGGCGTGTCCTCGGTCGTGATTTCCTCCGCCGTGTGCAGCGAGAGAATCGGCAGCCCCGTGAAAACCACGTCCGAATAGCTGTATGCCTCGTCCGTGTACGCCATGATCTGATAGGCGTAGCCGTCCCGAATCGCGTCCGCGCAGGCGTCGTAAGCGTAATCGTCAACAAAGCAGAGGGTTAACCCCCCCCCACATTTTTGGCAGTCGTCAGCTTGATTTTCGGCCATTCCTCGCCGTTTTCAAGCCCCAGCGTGCAATAAAACGTGTTGCTTTCCGCGTCGTAGGCCGCCTCCGCGCCGTTGCAGAAAAGCCGCGTCACCAGCGGCTCTTCGCTCTCCTCCCGCTCGTCCTCGATGGCCCAGATTTCCTCGATCTCGCACACCGGCTCCACCACCGGCCGATACGCCGAGCCGTATTTCACCGTCAGCCCGATGGCGCAGGCCAGCGCGGCCATGCCCAGCAGCAGTTTCAATCTCTTCATCGCCGTCGTCCCATCTGATTTCTTCTCTTATTCTTCGCTCAGGGGCGTTCCCTTGTCGTCGTAATTCGTCCTCTCAAGGAAACGCAGGTCGATTTCCTCGCCCGCGCTCATCGCCCGAACGGGCTCGTCCAGCAGCGCGATTCTCTCCGCCGCAAAGGCGACCAGCTCGTAGCCGTCGGCGGCGTAGTTCTCCGTTTCCCACCGCTCCGCGTTGCGCGCCATCGCGCCGGAATCGTTCAGCTCGTGGGCGTATTGGCCGACCAGCGCCTCCACCGTCTCCGCGTCAAACGCCTTTTCCCGCACCTCGCGGTAGATTTCGCCGTATCGTTTCCGAACGCCGCCTTCTTCGTCCGCGCGCAGCAGCCGATCCACCAGCGGGAAGAACACCCAGTTTTCGTGCATCTCGCCGATTTCGTCCCGCTTCAATCCCCACGACACATCCAGATCCCAAAAATCAAACCGGTAGCGGGTGTGCCCCCGGCTGTTCTGCGCCCATGTGTACATGTTGTTGACGACGTTGTCCGTCAGCCCGAAGAGCTGCAACACCACATCGTAGCGCAGCGCGCTGTCCAGATCGATGATCTGCGCCGCCCGCCGCATGAAGGCCGCGTCGTCCGTCTCGCCCAGCAGCGCGAAATAATCCGCCAGCGGCGAAAAATCCGGCTCGCCATCCATCGGATAGTAGAGCTCAAACCCCGTCGCCGCGCTGTACGGGTCTTCCATGCACGGCCTGCCGTGCGAAAGGCTGATGACCGCCGTTCGGTATACGCTGTCCGTCGTCAGGCGCTCCTCGCCCGCCTTGGCCACCTCCTGCCTGACCGAAAACGGTTCGAGCATCAGGTAAACGCCGCGATATTCTCCGTTCAGAAACAGCTCGCAGTATTGCGTCTTCCGCGCGCTGAAGGGTTCGTCCCGCCGCGTCAGCCGCGCATAGAGCGCCCAGCTCAGCCGGTCGCGCATCATCGTCGTATCCAGCGCGTTCATGGGCAGCAGAATCACCTGGCTGTCCGTCCCCATGCCCGGAATATCCCGATAGATCTTCTTTTTCCCGTCCGTCGTGCGCGTAAATTCCAGCTTATAGCCCACCTTGTCGTTCAGGATGGACGCGCCGCCGCGCTTGTGGATTCGCCCGTTTGTTTGCAGCCCTCCCGCCGCCAGCGCGATTTCAATCTGCGCGGGCACATCCTCGCGCTCGATCGTCTGCTCGGCCGTGACATTCACCAGCGGCAGCCCGGTGAAAACGACCTCCGCGTAGCTGTACGCCGTGTCGGTGTAGGCAAAAATCTGGTAGCTGTAGCCCTCCCGAATCGCCGCGTCGCAGTCGTCAAAGCCGTAATCGTCGGCAAAGCAGAGGCTCAGCCCCTTCGCCGCCTCCTCGGAAGCCGTCAGCTTGATTTCCGGCCACTGCGCGCCGTTTTCAAGCCCCAGCGAGCCGTAGAACACGTTGTTCTCTGCGTCATAGGCCATCGGAACGCCGTTGCAGAAAAGCCGCGTCACCAGCGGCTCCCCGCTCTCCTCGCGCGCATCCTCCAGCGCCCAGATTTCCTCAATCTCGCGCACCGGCTCCACCACCGGCCGATACGCCGAGCCGTATTTCACCGTCAGCCCGATGGCGCAGGCCAGCGCGGCCATGGCCAGAAACAGCTTGAATCTTTTCACCGTGTATTCTCCAAAATGCGTTCTTTTTCCCCTATTATAGCATACATAATCTCATTTGAACAGAAAAAGCGGCTCAAAGCCGCCACTGTGATGGATGGTTCTTCGCTTCTACAATTCCCGCAGCGCGTCGATCAGCGCCGTCTTCCCTTTTGTTTTTTCGTCCTTCATCTTGATGATCCGCGCCGGAATCCCCGCGACCACCGCGTTTTCCGGCACGTCCCGCGTGACCACCGCGCCCGCCGCGACGACCGCGCCGTTCCCAACGTGAACGCCCTCGATCACCACCGCGTTCGCGCCGATGAGCACGTCGTCGCCGACCGTCACCGGCTTTGCGCTGGGCGGCTCGACAACGCCCGCGAGCACCGCGCCCGCGCCGATGTGGCTCCTCTTTCCGACGGACGCGCGCCCGCCGAGCACCGCGCCCATGTCGATCAGCGTCCCCTCGCCGACAGCCGCGCCGACGTTGAGAATCGCGCCCATCATAATCACCGCGCCGTCGCCGACGCTCACCCCCGCGCGGAGAATCGCGCCCGGTTCGATGCGCGCGCGGAGGGGCTTCACATCCAGCAGCGGCAGCGCGCTGTTCCGCCGGTCGCACTCGATCACCATGTCCTCGATGGCGTCCGCGTTGCGCGCCAAAACCGGCTCGATGTCCCCGTAATCCCCCATCACGATCATGTCCGCGCCGGTGAACACGTGGCAGTTTTCAAAGTGCAGCGGCCGGTTCGCCCGAACATAGACCTTGACCGGCGTTTTTTTCTCTGCCGTTTGAATGAGCCTCACGATCTCGTCCATCCGTCTCCCCCGAATAAAACGTCCTCCATGTCATACAGCCCCGGTTCCGCCTTCCGCGCGAACGCCGCCGCCCGCAGCGCGCCTTGGGCGAAGATTTCCCGGCTGTCCGCGCGGTGGCGGAGTTCAAGCTCCTCCATCCGCCCGAAAAAGCGCAGGCTGTGCTCGCCCGCCGCCGTGCCCCCGCGCACCGCGTGCACGCCGATTTCCCGGCCGCGCGCGCCGATCCGCCCAGACCGCCCGTAAACGGGCGCATACAGCCCCTCCGGGTCGATCTGCCGCAGAATCAGCTTCGCCGTGCCGCTGGGCGCGTCCGCCTTTTGGTTGTGGTGCGTCTCCACGATCTCCATGTCAAATTCACGGCCGAGCGCCTGCGCCGCAAGCCGCGCCAGCCGGGCGAGCACCGTCACGCCGACGGAAAAATTTTCCGACCACACAATCGGTATCCGTCGGCTCGCCGCGCGGATGGCCTCGCCCTGCGCGCCGCTCATCCCCGTCGTGCCGATGACCAGCGGAATCCGCCGCCGCACCGCGCCGGAAAGCAGCATGGGCAGGTTCTCCGGCGCCGAAAAATCCAGCGCCGCATCCAGCCCATTAAGCGCGTCAAGGCTTTCACAGCCGCCGCGGCCGACATGGCCGATCACCCGCACATCGTCCCGCCGCGCGCAGACCGCGTCCAGCGTCCGTCCCATCCTGCCGTTGCCCACGATGGCGATATTCAAGGGTCTTCACCTCCGGCTCAGCCGCTTTCTTACCGCTTATGCTGACCGGAACGCCGCGTTTTTATGCCCTTTTACGTCCGATTTTATGCCCTTTCCGTGTCCCTGATGCCGATATCGCGGCGCATATGCGCGCCCTCGAAATGAATCTTCTCCGCCGCGGCATATGCCCGGCGGATCGCCTCCGCCAGCGTATCGCCCAGCGCCGTCACGCCCAGCACGCGGCCGCCCGCCGTCACATAGCCCGCGTCCGTCCGCTTCGTGCCCGCGTGGTACACCGTCGCGCCCGCCGCCTCCGCGTCCGCCAGACCGGTGATCGCCTTGCCGCTCTCGTATTTTCCGGGATAGCCGCCGCTGGCCAGCACGATGCAGGCCGCCGCGCCGCCCCGCCAGCGGATCTCCGTCTCCGCCAGCCGCTGTTCGCGCACGGCGCGCATGATGGCAAACAGGTCGCTTTCCAGCAGCGGCAGAACGGCCTGCGTCTCCGGGTCGCCGAAGCGCGCGTTGTATTCCACCACCTTCGGCCCCTCCGCCGTCAGCATCAGCCCGACGTAGAGCACGCCCTTGAACGTGAAGCCCTCCGCGTTCATCGCGTGGAGCGTCGGCAGCAGAATCTCGCGCTCCGTCCGCTCCGCGATCTCATCGGTGTAGAGCGGGCTGGGGGCAAACGCGCCCATGCCGCCGGTGTTCGGCCCCTTGTCGCCGTCCAGCGCGCGCTTGTGATCCTGACTCGCCTTCATCGGCACAATCGTCTTGCCGTCGCAGAAGCAGAGCACCGTCACCTCGCGCCCAACCATACATTCCTCGATGAGCACCCGCGCGCCGCTCTGGCCGAATTTGCCGCCCTGCATCATCTCCACAACGGCCTGCTTCGCCTCCTCGACCGTCGCCGCGACGACCACGCCCTTGCCCAGCGCCAGCCCGTCCGCCTTGACGACAATCGGCGCGCCCTGCGTGTCCAGATACGCCAGCGCCTTGTCCATCTCGGTGAAGGTTTCGCTCTTCGCCGTGGGGATTCCGTATTTGCGCATCAGGTTTTTGGAAAAGATCTTGCTCGCCTCCATCTGTGCCGCGTAAGCCGTCGGCCCAAACGCCGGAATCCCCGCCGCCTCCAGCTTGTCCACGCAGCCCAGCGCCAGCGGATCATCCGGCGTGACGCAGACAAAATCGACCTTTTCCCGCTGCGCCAGCGCGACGATGCCCTCGATATCCGTCGCCTTGACCTCGGGGATGCACCGCGCGACCTGCGCAATGCCCGCGTTGCCCGGCGCGCAGAGGATCTCCGTCACGTCCTTCGATTCGCTCAGCTTTTTGCATACGGCGTGCTCGCGTCCGCCGCCGCCAATCACCAATACCTTCATAAACATCCTCCTCAACGCAAAAACAGCGTCCCTCCCGCCCGCTCGGGGCGACCCGAAGGGACGCTGATGATGATTAGTGCTTGAAATGCCGCATGCCCGTGAAGACCATCGCGATGCCGTACCGGTCGCAGGCGTCGATGGAATCCTGATCGCGGACGCTTCCGCCCGGCTGGATGATGCAGCTGATTCCCGCCTCCGCGCAGGCCTTCACGCAGTCGTCAAACGGGAAGAAGGCGTCGCTCGCCAGCGCCGCGCCGCGCACCTTGTCGCCGCTGCGCTCGATGGCCATCTGCGTGCTCCAGATGCGGTTGACCTGCCCCGGCCCGATGCCCAGGCTCTGGTGATCCTTCGCAATCGCAATGCCGTTGGATTTGGCGTGCTTGACGATCTTCCACGCCAGCATCAAATCCTCCATCTGCTTGGCCGTCGGCTGCGCCTTGGTGACGACCTTCAGTTCGCCGTCCTCCGGCAGCAGCTTGTCGTCGATCTCCTGCACCAGCAGACCGCCCGCCACCTTGCGCATCACGCGCTCGCCCTTGGGGTAGGCGCGGATCGTCGTATCCAGCTCCAGCAGGCGCAGGTTCTTCTTCCTGGTCAAAATCGCCAGCGCCTCGTCGGTGAACTTCGGCGCGACGATGATCTCAAGGAAGATCTTGCTCATCTGCTCGGCCGTCGCCGCGTCCACCGTGCCGTTGGTGACGACAATGCCGCCGAAGACGCTGACCGGGTCGGCCTCATACGCCAGCCTGTACGCCTCGCTGACCGCGTCCGCCACGCCCACGCCGCACGGGTTGCCGTGCTTGACCGCGATCACCGCCGTCGTGTCAAACTCGCGCAGGAGCTCGAGCGCGCCGTTCGTGTCGTTGATGTTGTTGTAGGAGAGCTCCTTGCCGTGAAGCTGCTTCGCCGCCGGGAGCGTGCCCGCCACGTCGCCCAGATCGCGGTAGAACGCCGCCTTCTGGTGCGGGTTCTCGCCGTAGCGCATCTCCTGCACCTTTTCAAAGGTGACGGTCAGGTTCTGCGGGAACGCCGGCGCATCCTCCAGCTGGCCGCGCAGGTACTGCTGAATCATGCAGTCATACTGCGCGGTGTGCTCGAAGACCTTGTATTGCAGATAGCGCTTGGTTTTGAGCGAAACGTCGCCCGTCGCCTCCAGCTCATTGAGCACGAGCTCGTAATCCGCCGGGTCGATGACAACCACCACATCCTGCGCGTTTTTGGCCGCCGCGCGGAGCATGGTCGGCCCGCCGATGTCGATGTTTTCAATCGCCTCGTCGAAGGTCACGCCGGGCTTTTCGATGGTCGCGCGGAAGGGATACAGGTTGATAACCACCATGTCGATCGGCTCCACGCCGAGCTGCTCAAGCTGCTTCATGTGCTCGGGGTTATCGCGCACGGCGAGCAGCCCCGCGTGAATCGCCGGGTGCAGCGTCTTCACGCGCCCGTCGAGGCACTCCGGGAAGCCGGTGACGTCGCTCACGCCGGTCACGGGAATCCCGGCCTCTTCAATCGCCTTCATCGTTCCGCCGGTAGACAGCAGGGTCACGCCCTGAGCCGCCAGACGGCGAGCCAGCTCGACAATGCCCGTTTTATCCGATACGCTCAAAATCGCACGCTTTACCATGATGCGTTCTCCTCTCCTCACATGTCTCTGCCCAAAAGATACTCCTCGGTGCGCACCCAGTCAAAGCCGCTGCGCTTAAAAAACTTCATCGCGCTGGCGTTGCGGCGGACGGCGCGGGCGACGATGTGCGGCACCTGCTGCTTGCTCAGCTGCACCAGCGCCTCGTCCACCAGCGCGCTGGCCACGCCGCGGCCGCGCCACTTCTGCTCCACGCAGATCATCTCCAGCACGGCCTCGGCCTGCGTCCCCGTGACCAGCATGCTGCCCACGTAGTCGCTGCCGAAATACATCGCCTTCGCCATGAAGACCGGCCCGCGCATGCGCTCCTCCAGCCATTCGCTGGCGTGCTCCACGCAGCCGAACTCCTTCAGCCCCAGCAGAAATTCCTCGCGCCGGGTGCGGGTGCGCAAATCCACGTCGATGGATTTCGTGCCCACCGGGCTGTAATTGCGCCTGCGCAGGGAAAGATCCTGCGGCACGTTCAGCACAAACAGCTCCACACCGTCGAAATCGTCAAACCCCATCCGGGTAAAATACTCGTGGCGCTCCGCGTCGTCAATCGCGCAGCGGGTATACAGCCGCGCGGGCAGACCGCCCTCTTCGTCCTTGATGCGCTCGGCTCTGGCGCTCAGCGCGCCGAAGAGCGTGTCGCTGGCCACCGGATGCGCGTTCATCGTCATCTCGATATCCAGCGGCCTGTCCGGCAACATTTTCTTAATCACGCGGTATTCCAGGCCGCCTTGCCCGATTTCCACGCCCGCGTCGTCGATCATCACAAAGCTGTTTTCCCGCAAAGCGCCGCCAACGCCGCGCACGGGCTGATAAATTCTCATAGTTAGGAAGACACCCTTCATCAAAGCGGTCGGCGCGGAATAAACCCGCCCGACGAATTTGCGTACATGAACACTTTATTATAGCACATGTACCTGTCTTCCATCTACCCCCAGTTTTTCCGCGCAGAAAAGTCTTACGCTTTCCGGCAGAATCTCGTGCTCGACGGCGAGCACGCGCGCGGCCAGCGTCTCCGGGGTGTCGCCCTCCAGCACGGGGACGCTCTTTTGCATAATCACGCCGCCATGATCGACCTGCTCATCGACAAAGTGCGTCGTCGCGCCGGAAATCTTCGCGCCGTAGGCCAAAACCGCCTCGTGAACGTGATGGCCGTACATCCCCGGCCCGCAGAACGCCGGAATCAGCGCCGGGTGGATGTTGATGATCCGGTGCTCAAACGCCCGCACGATCTGCCGCCCCACGATGGGCAGATAGCCCGCCAGCACGACGAGATCGGCGTTCGCCGCGCGCAGCCTTTGGAGGATGACGTCGTTGAAGGCCTCGTCGCTCCCGGCCTGCTTCTTGCTGATAAACTCCGCCGGGATGCCGTGCCTGTGCGCGCGCTCAAGGGCGAACGCCTTGGAGGCGTTGGCGAGCACCAGCACGATCTCCCCGTCGATGCTGCCCGCCTCCACCGCGTCGATGAGCGCCTGCAAATTCGTGCCGCCGCCGGAGCAGAGCACCGCGATTCTCTTGCTCACAGCAGAACCAGCCTTTCGCCGTCCTCGCCCGTCTTCGCCACGCAGCCGATGCGGTAGGCCTTTTCGCCCTGCGCCTCCAGCGTCGCGATCAGCCTGTCGGCCTCCTCCGCCTTCACCGCGAACACCATGCCCACGCCCATGTTGAAGGTGTTATAGGCCTGCCGGTCGCCCAGCCCGCCGAGCTTCACCAGCTCCGTGAACACCGGCAGCACCGGCCACGTGCCGCGCTCGATCTGCGCGCTCAGGCCGTCGGGCAGGATGCGCGGAATGTTTTCGATGAAGCCGCCGCCGGTGATGTGCGCAATGCCGTGCACGTCACAGGCCTTGCAGGCCGCCAGCGCGGGCTTGACGTAGATCTTCGTCGGCGTGAGCAGGGTTTCGCCCCAGCTCTTTCCGCCGAAGGCTTCCACCGGCGCGTTCAGGTCGCGATCCGCGGTCAGCACCAGCTTGCGCACCAGAGAATAGCCGTTGGAGTGCACGCCGGAGGAGGCCATGCCCACCAGCACGTCGCCCTCCGCCACGCGCTCGCCGGAAATGGATTTCTCCCGCCCGACGAGACCGACGGTGAAGCCCGCCAGATCGTATTCGCCCTCGGGGTAGAAATCCGGCATTTCAGCCGTCTCGCCGCCGATCAGCGCGCAGCCCGCCTGTCGGCAGCCGTCCGCCACGCCCGCGACAATCTGCTCCACCTTGACCGGATCGAGGTAGCCCGTCGCGATGTAGTCAAGGAAAATCAGCGGCTTCGCGCCCTGACACACCACATCGTTGACGCACATCGCCACGCAGTCGATGCCCACCGTGTCGTGCTTATCCATCAAAAACGCCAGCTTGAGCTTGGTGCCCACGCCGTCCGTGCCCGCGACGAGCACCGGCTTTTCAACGTTCTCGTTTTCGATGGAATAAAACCCGCCGAACGAGCCGAGGCCGCCCAGCACGTTCTCGTCAAACGTGGCGGCGACGTGCTGCTTCATCCTGCGCACGGCCTCGTAGCCGCGCTCAACGTCCACACCCGCGTCCTTATACGTAATCATGTTCTTCCTCCATCCCGTGCATCTCGCCCGTTTCCGGGTCGATGGGGTAATCGCCGTCAAAGCAGCCCGTGCAGAATTGGCAGCCCGAACCGGCCACCGTCTTGAGCAGATCGGGCAGGGAAAGGAACTTGAGGCTGTCCGCCCCGATGAAGCGGCAGATTTCCTCAACGCTGCGGCTGTGGCCGATCAATTCCTCGCTCGTCGCCGTATCAATGCCGAAATAGCAGGGGTTCAGCACCGAGGGCGAAGAAATGCGCATGTGCACTTCCTTCGCGCCCGCCGTGCGCAGCATCTCGACGATCTTGCGGCTCGTCGTGCCGCGGACGATGGAATCATCCACCAGAATCAACCGCTTGCCGCGAACGTTGCGGGTCAGCGCGTTGAGCTTGGTGCGCACGCCCAATTCGCGCATGCCCTGCTCCGGCTGGATGAATGTGCGGCCGACGTAGCGGTTTTTGGCCAGCCCGTCGCCGTAGGGAATCCCGCTCTGCTGGGCGTAGCCCATCGCCGCCGCCAGCGCGCTGTCCGGCACGCCGATGACCATATCCGCCTCCACGTCGTCGTCGATGGCCAGCCGCTTGCCCGCCTCCACGCGGGATTGATAGACGTTGATGCCGTCGATGACCGAATCCGGTCTGGCGAAGTAGACAAATTCAAACAGGCACAGGCGGCTGCGCATCGGCGTTTTGACGTGCATGGAGTGAATCCCCTCCGCGTCGATCACGACGATTTCGCCCGGCTGAACGTCGCGGATAAACTCCGCGCCCACCGCGTCGAGCGCGCAGCTCTCGCTCGCCAGCACAAAGCTGTTGCCGACCCGCCCCAGACAGAGCGGGCGAATGCCATACGGATCGCGAATCCCGATGAGCTTGTCCTTGGCCAGCAGCACCAGCGCGTAGCTGCCGCGCACCTTCTCCATCATGGCGCGGACGGCCTCGATCAGCCCCTTGCTGCTTTCCCGCGCAATCAGGCTCAGGATGACCTCGGTATCCACCGACGTCTGGAAGAACGCGCCGTCGTCCTCCATCTGCGCCCGGAGCGCATCCGCGTTGACCAGATTGCCGTTGTGCGCCAGCGCCAGCATGCCGATCTTGCACCGCGCCACCAGCGGCTGCGAGTTGATTACATCCTTGCTGCCGAAGGTCGAATAGCGCACGTGGCCGATGGAGATGCGCCCCGTCAGCCCGTGCAGAATTTCCTCGTCAAACACCTCCGGCACAAGCCCGAGGTTGCGGTAATGCTTGATTCCCTTGCCGTCCGCCACCGCGATACCAGCGCTTTCCTGCCCGCGGTGCTGCAAAGCAAACAGACCGTAATACGCAGCCTCCGCCACGTTGATGGATTCGTCCTGCGCGTAAATGCCGAATACGCCGCAGGCCTCCTCCATCTGATCTCCGCGTTCCTTAATATCCGTCATGCTGCCTCCGCTTTACAGTTCTTCCTGAATCTGTTTGTCGTCCGCCTCGATCGCCGCCGCCATCCGCTCGCGATGCGCCAGCAGCTTTTCGGCGAGAATCGGGTATTTGATGGAGAGCATCTGCGCCGCCAGATACGCCGCGTTGTCGCCGCCGCCGACGGCCACCGTCGCCACCGGGATGCCCGTGGGCATCTGCACGGTGGAGAGCAGGGAATCTAGCCCGTCCATAAACGAGGATTTGACCGGAATCCCGATCACCGGCAGCGTCGTGTGGCCTGCAATCACACCCGCCAGATGCGCCGCCTTGCCGGCCGCCGCAATGATCGCTTCAAAGCCGTTTTCGCGCGCGTTCGCCGCGAAGGCCGCAACGGTCTCGGGCGTTCTGTGTGCGCTGGCTACGTGCACCTCAACCTCAATTTCAAACCCCTTGAGCACATCGACACAGCCCCTGAGGGACGGCCAATCGCTCTTTGAACCCATAATCAGCGCAACCTTTGGCATAATGCTCGACCTCCAAATTCCAAAATCATATCTAGTATAGCAAGAGACGCGCCCGTTTTCAATAAAATTCCAGAACTTATTTTTCCATTTTTTAGTTATCGTTCGTGTTTTCGGCCCATTTTGTATTTCTTCACCAGTTTGTCCCCTATTTTTTTCCGTTTTTCCCGTACTTTGATGGCGTACCTTGGAAGGCGCGTTTGAAGACAAAAAAACGCCGAAGCGGGCGCACGGCCTGCCTCGGCGGAATCAGATTGGATCCTGTTTTTTGATTTATTGAAATTTCTCTTTTCCAACCGGCGTCGGCGTCTGGTCGTAAAACACGCGCTGAACGGCGGGCGTCGTCTCCAAAATGCGTTCCACGGTGCGCTCCACCAGATCGTAGGGCAGTCTCGCCGGAACGAGCATCGCGCCGGAGACCGTCACCGCGCGCAGGATGATCGTGCAGCTCCCCTTCAGTTCGTCCGCATCCACCAGCACCGGGAAGTATTTGTAGAGCTTCCTGTGCAGGCCGGCCTCGCGGATTTCCTCGCTGAAAATCGCGTCGGCCGTGCGCAGCGCGGAAAGCCTCTGCGGCGTCACCTCGCCCAGAATCCGCGCGGCCAATCCCATCAGCGGGAAGGGCTTGCGCAGCAGGAGCTCGCCGTCCAGCCCCAGCATCCCGGCGATCTCGCTCACCTCGTCGCGGAAGAGCAGCGCCAGCGGTTCGAGCACCGCCATGCCGCAATCCTTCCATGCCGCGTTGTTCGTGCCGCCCAAAAAGTCGCTGTAATTTGTGCCCATCACCAGCGTCTTCGCGCCGGGGATGGCCTCCGTCTGCCGGATCATCTCCTCATGCAGGCAGGAAACGACCACCGCGCGCTTTTCGCCCATCGTCTGCCTGCCGCGAAGGCTGGCCAGCACGTCCTCCGCGCGGTCGATCACGCGCAGCGGAATCCCGAGCTGCTCGTAAATCGCCCGTACAGCGGCGCCATCGCCCGCGCGCATCAGCCCCGTTTCAACGTAGATCGCCGTCATCCGCTCGCCGAACGCCTGATGCGCCAGCACCGCGGCCACCATGGAATCCACGCCGCCGCTCACGCCGCAAACCGCAAATCCGCCTTCAATCGAGGCCTCCGTCAGCGCGCGCCGCGCTTCGGCCAGCGCCGCGTCCATCGTGAACCACGGCGTGCAGCCGCAGATGTCGCGCGCAAAGTTTTTGAGGATGGTCGAGCCGTCCGGGTCGTTGCGCTCCAGCTCAAACTGAACGCCGAAAAGCGACCGTTTGCTGTCCTCAAAGGCGACGGTGCAGCCGCCCGCGCCCGCCGTCACCTGCACGTCGGCCGGCAGCATCAGCGTCACGGCCTCCTGAATGTAGCGTTCGCCGCCCTCCACGCCGTTAAACAGCTTGCAGTCCGCGTATTGAACGTTCGCTTTTTTCTCGCTGATGGCTGCGCCCGCGCACGCGCCGCCCATCTCCGCAATCAGCATATGCGCGGCGTGCCCCAGCGCCAGCACGGGGATATCCAGCTTCAAAATCTCCGCGTCGAACACGCCCGCCGCGCTCTTCGGCTCGCCGCAGAGCACGAGGCCGCGCGGCGCGATTTCCGCGACCTGCGCCGCCGTCGTCATGCCGCTGATGATTTTGCAGAAAACCCGCTCGCCGCGAAGCCTTTTCGCCGCCTCAACGGCAAACTCATCCGAGTAATTGAGAATGAGGATCATGTCGTTCATGCTTCGTTCCCTCCCACAGGGCGGGCGCTCATGTGCCCGATTCCAAAAGAAGCTGCTCCGCGTCTCAGCGAAACAGCTTCTTCGGTAACAAAGGGGATTAGATCAGCTCGAGAATGACCATCTCGGCGGCGTCGCCGCGGCGCGGGCCCTTCTTGAGAATACGGGTGTAGCCGCCGGCGCAGTTCTTCTCGGCGTTGCGCGCCTTGTACTTCGGCGCGATCTCGCGGAAGAGCTTCTCCACGCAGGGATACTTCACGTCCTTGGTGCGCTCGGCATACGCCTTCTTGGACTCGTCATCCAGCTTCGGCTCCTTCACGTCGTACAGATACGCCATGATCTGACGGCGGGCATGCAGCTTGCTCGGGGCGTCGTTCTGCACGGTAACGGTCACGGACTGACCCTTATCGTTGTTGAAGGTCTTCTCGACCGAGACCGTGTTGTCGCACTCGCGGATGGCGAGGGTGATCAGGTGCTCGGCAACGCTGCGAACTTCCTTGGCGCGGGCCAGAGTGGTCTCGATGCGGCCATACCAAATGAGGTTGGTCACCTGATTGCGCAGAAGCGCCTTGCGCTGAGCGGCCGTGCGGCCAAGTTTACGCTGATAAGCCATTTTGTTTATCCTCCTATTACAGCCCGCCTCCTGCAAATACGGTTCTTCACGCGGCACACAAGAAGCCTGCTCCGCCTTTTCGGCGGATCAGGCCTTGCCTGCCGCGCCCATATTTCCCTTAGGCGCGACCTTGATAGCCCCTTTGGGGCAATGTATCGCTGTAAACCGGTTTTGCCGGATTACTCGTCGTTGGCACGCAGGGCCAGACCCAGAGCGGCGAGCTTCTGCTCGACCTCCTCGAGGGATTTCTTGCCCAGATTGCGAACCTTCATCATGTCTTCCTGATTGCGCTGCACAAGCTCGGCGACGGTGTTGATGCCGGCGCGCTTGAGGCAGTTGTAGGCACGGACGGAGAGATCGAGCTCCTCGATCGTCATCTCCAGCACCTTTTCGCGGTGATCGTCTTCCTTCTCGTTGAAGCCGATGGTCACCACCTGATCGGTCAGATCCATGAACAGCTTCAGGTGGCCGTTGAGGATCTTCGCGGCGGTGCTGATGGCCTCATCCGGCTGGATGCTGCCGTCGGTCCACACTTCGAGGGTCAGGCGATCGTAATCGGTCTCCTGGCCGACGCGGGTGTTCTCGACGGTGTAATTCACCTTGCGGATCGGCGTGAAGATCGAATCCGTCGGGATGACGCCGATGGGCGTATTGGGATTTTTGTTGTTCGCTGCGCTCACATAGCCGCGACCCTTTTCCAGAGTCAGGTGCATGATGAGGTCGGCGTCCTCGTTGAGCGTGGCGATGTGCAGATCGCGGTTGACCACCTCGATCTGATCGTCCACGGCGAGGGCGGCCGCAGTCAGCTCACAAGGACCCTTGACGTTGATGGACACCGTCTTGGGGCCGTCGCAATACAGCTTCGCGGAAAGCTCTTTCAGGTTGAGGATGATCTCTGCAACGTCTTCCTTCACGCCGGGAACGGCGGAAAACTCGTGCTGGATGCCCTCAATGCGGATGCTGGAAACAGCAACGCCCGGCAAAGAGCTGAGCAGCACACGGCGCAGGGAATTTCCCAGCGTCTGGCCAAAGCCATGCTCAAGCGGCTCTACGACAAACTTGCCGTAGCTGTCGCTGGCTTCCACACGTTCGATGCGGGGCTTTTCGATTTCGATCATTGGGCAGATTCCTCCTCACAGTTACCGTGAACAGCCATGGATTAACGAGAATAGAGCTCGACGATGAGGTGCTCTTCGATCGGGCAATCAATGTCCTCGCGGGCAGGCATCGCAGCCACGGTGCCGGTGAGATTCTGCGCGTCAAAGGTGAGCCACTTCGGGGTCACAACGCCGGTGCCCTCGCGCAGCGCCTTGAAAGCGGCCTGCTCGCGGGAACGCTCGCGCAGGGTGATCACGTCGCCGACCTTCACGGAGTAGGAGGGGATGTCCACCTTCTTGCCGTTGACCAGGATGTGGCCGTGCACGATGATCTGGCGCGCCATGCGGCGGGTCTTGGCAAGGCCAAGACGATAGATCACGTTGTCAAGGCGCAGTTCGAGGAGCTGCAGCAGGTTTTCACCCGTGATGCCCTTCATGTTGGCCGCCTTGAGGTAGTAACGGTGGAACTGCTTCTCCAGCACACCGTAAACAAACTTGACCTTCTGCTTTTCCTTGAGCTGCGTGCCGTACTCGGAAACCTTCTTGCGCTTGTTGCCGCCCGGGTTGCGAGTAGACTTCTTGTTGCCGTAGCCCATGACGGCCGGAGAGATATCCAGGCTCCGGCACTTCTTGGCGATCGGCTCTTTATTGTTAGCCATGTACTTTCGTCCTCCTTACCAATACCTTACACGCGACGGCGCTTCGGCGGACGGCAGCCGTTGTGGGGGATCGGCGTCACGTCCTTGATCATGTTGACCTCCAGGCCGGCAGCCTGCAGGGAACGGATGGCGGCCTCACGTCCGGAGCCCGGGCCCTTGACGTAGACCTCAACGGTCTTCAGGCCGTACTCCATAGCAGCCTTCGCGGCGGTCTCCGCAGCGGTCTGCGCGGCGAACGGCGTGGACTTCTTGCTGCCGCGGAAACCGAGTCCGCCGGCGGAAGCCCAGCTCAGCGCGTTGCCCTGGGTATCGGTCAGGGTCACGATGGTGTTGTTAAAGGAGGAGCGGATATGCGCCGCACCGCGCTCCACGACCTTGCGCTCGCGGCGCTTGCGGACGACTTTCTTCAGCTTCTGCTTAGGTGCCATTGTCAATCACTCCTCTTTTATCTGGTTGCCTTCTTCTTGCCGGCGATGGTCTTCTTCGGGCCCTTGCGGGTACGAGCGTTCTGCTTGGTGTTCTGGCCGCGAACGGGCAGACCCTTGCGGTGACGCACACCGCGATAGCAGCCGATCTCCATCATGCGCTTGATGTCCAGAGAGACGTCGCGGCGCAGATCGCCTTCCACCTTCAGGTTGTGCTCGATGTACTCACGGATCTTGTTGACGTCCTGCTCGGTCAGATCCTTCACGCGGGTGTCAGGGTTGACGCCGGTCGCCGCGAGAATCTCCTGAGAGGTTTTCACGCCGATGCCGAAGATGTACGTCAGTCCGATTTCGACCCGCTTCTCACGAGGCAGGTCAACGCCAGAAATACGTGCCATTATTTACCTCCGATATCCAATTACGGTAATGTGTTCTGCTGGATTTCTTTTATGAAAAGCCGCATGGTTCGCAAACAGAGTTTGCGCAGCCGCCCAAGCGATCCTTCCTGTCTTTGATCCTAACGATAAGGTGATTAGCCCTGCTTCTGCTTGTGCTTCGGGTTCTCGCAGATGACCATGATACGGCCCTTGCGCTTGATGACCTTGCACTTCTCGCAGATAGGCTTAACAGACGGTCTAACCTTCATTTTGTCCGTTCCTCCTCGAATTTGTTTTCTCAACCCTTGCTGCGCCAGGTGATGCGTCCCCTGGTGAGATCATAGGGAGAAATTTCGACTTTGACTTTATCGCCCGGATAGATGCGGATGAAGTTCATACGGATCTTGCCGGAGATCTGAGCCATGATTTTATGCCCGCCGGCCAGCTCGACGCGGAAATTCGCGTTCGGCAGCGCCTCGACGACGACGCCTTCTACCTCGATATTGTCGCTCTTGGGCAAGTTTTAACCCTCCTTACGCGGCAACAAAGCCTCTTGATAGCCGATAGCATCTAGTTTATTTCGCACTTCGGAGTCAAAAATCCTCTTTTTTGCAAAAATTTTTTCACGAATTTCTTCAAGAACTTCGGGTTTTGCCACCAGATGCTTAATCTTCTTCTTTTTGGGATTGTCTACCTTTCGCTGACAACCGTTTGCGATGGCTACGTGATCCTTGTCAAGGACGGCCACGACCACGAAATAATGTCCCGCGTCGCGACCGGCTTTGGAAAAGACCACCCGGCCAACTTCCATAGGGAACGAGCTCATCGCTTCTCCTCCTTATGATATCCGGGCAGCGAAAGCAATTCGGGTTCGCCATCCGTAATGAGGATGGTGTGTTCGTAATGCGAGCAGAGGCTTCCGTCGGTGGTCACTACCGTCCAGCCATCGCGAAGCGTTTTCACATTGTAGCTGCCTGCGGTGATCATCGGCTCAATGCAGATGGTCATGCCCCGGCGCAGCCGCACACCATGTCCCGGCGCGCCGAAGTTCGGCACGCTTGGATCCTCGTGCATCTCGCGCCCGATTCCATGCCCGCACAGGTCGCGCACCGCGGAAAAACCGCGCTCCTCGACGTACTGCTGAACGGCATGGCCGATATCGCTCACGCGATATCCTTCGCGCGCCACTTGAAGGGCGGCGAAAAAGCTCTGCTCCGTCACGTCAATCAGGCGCTGAGCCTGCGGGCTGACAGTACCGACGCCCACCGTAAAGGCGCTGTCGGACTGCCAGCCGTCCAGGATCAGACCCGAATCAATCGAGATAATCTGGCCCTCGCGCAGCACCGTGGATTCGTCCGGGATGCCGTGCACCACCTGAGAATCCACCGATGCGCAGATCGAGGCAGGATACCCCTCATAGTTCAGGAAGGAAGGGACGGCGCCGTAACCGCGAATGAGCTTTTCCGCATAGCGGTCAAGCTCCTTCGTGGTGATACCGGGCTCGATCTTCCCTTTGAGCTGCTCAAGAACCTCGTGCAGCAAGGCGCCCGCCTCGCGCATCTTGGCAATTTGAGAAGCATTCTTGATGGTAATCATTTCGTTCCACCCAGCGCCTCGAGGATCGCCGCGAAGCAATCCTCCATCGGCTGAGCGCCGTCCACGCGGCGCAGGAGCCCGCGCTGCTCGTAGAACTCGATCAGCGGAGCCGTCTGCTTGTGGTAAACGTTCAGTCGGCTGAGCACCGTCTCGGCCTTATCGTCATCCCGCTGGATCAGCGTCGCGCCGCAGCGCTCGCAGTCCGTCCGCCCGTTCAGGCGGGAGATATGATAGGTGCCGCCGCACGAGGGGCAGACCCTGCGTCCGGAAAGGCGGTCGATCAGCTTTTCGTCGCTGACGTCAATGTCCACCACGGCGTCGATGTCGGCAAAGCCGGCAAGCGCCTCCGCCTGCGGCACGGTGCGGGGGAAGCCGTCGAGCACGTAGCCCTTCCGGCAATCCTCCTGCGCGAGCCGCTCGCGGACGATGTCAATGACGACGGAATCCGGCACAAGCGCACCGGCGTCAATGTAGGCTTTGGCAGCCAGACCGGTCGGCGTTTGTTCCTTGATGGCGCGGCGAAGAATATCGCCCGTGGAGATCTGCGGGATGCCAAGCTGCTCGCACACGCGAACAGCCTGGGTGCCCTTGCCCGCACCAGGCGGGCCGAGAAAAATCACGTTCATGCTCAAGTACCTCACGCTGACCCCGTCATCAACCCAGGAAGCCCTTGTGATGACGCATGACCATCTGCGCCTCCACCTGGCGGATCGTCTCGATACCCACGGAAACCGCGATCAGCACGCTGCTCGCTCCGAACGGAGCGGTGATGCCGAAGATGCGGGTCAGCATGGTCGGGATGGTCGCCAACACGGCGAGGAACAGGGCGCTGAACAGCGTCAGGCGGCCGGACACGCGGGAGAGATAATCGCTCGTCGCGCGACCCTGACGGATGCCGGGGATGATGCCGCCGTTCTGCTGCATGTTCTTGCTGATGTCAACCGGGTTGAAAGTGATGCTGGTATAGAAGTAGGTGAAAGCGATAATCAGAACCGCCAGCACCACCTGATACCAGATGCCGCTCTGGAAGCTCTGCCACCACACGTTGATGCCGCTCGTCGGGAAGAACGCGAAGATCGTCGCCGGGAACTGCAGGATGGCAAAGCCAAAGATCAGCGGCATCACGCCGGTCGAGTTAATTTTCATCGGGATGTAGGTGGACTGACCGCCGTACATCTTGCGGCCCACCACGCGCTTGGCGTACTGGATCGGGATGCGGCGCTCGCCCATGTCCACAAAGGTGATGGCCACGATCATCGCCAGCAGCGCAATCACGATCACAATCACCGCGATCGGGTGCACCGTGCCGCCCACCATGCCAACCGTCGCCTGACGGCCCCAGTTGAACATGTTGGAAACGATACCGGCCATAATCAGCAGGGAGATGCCGTTGCCGATGCCGTTCTCGGTGATGCGCTCACCGATCCACATCGCCAGGGCGCTGCCCGCTGCCATCGACAGACCGATGACAAGGTACCAAACTCCGCCGTAGGAATTGGCACGCATGGCAAAGACGAGGCCAACCGCC
The DNA here is from genome assembly GCA_900542395.1 of uncultured Eubacteriales bacterium. Taxonomy (GTDB): domain Bacteria; phylum Bacillota; class Clostridia; order Christensenellales; family Aristaeellaceae; genus Ventricola. Next base: position 6,990 of record UQNM01000026.1, on the reverse strand, counting down.
TGAATGAACGCCAGCACGACGGTCAGATAGCGGGTGTACTCGTTGATCTTCTTGCGGCCCTCCGGGCCTTCATTCGCCAGCTTCTCCAGCGCCGGAATGGCAACCGTCAGAAGCTGAAGGATGATGCTGGAGTTGATGTACGGAGTGATACCCATGGCCATGATGCTCATGTTCTGGAAAGAACCGCCGGTCATCATGTTCATGAAGTCAAGGATCGAGTAGTCCTTCACAGCGCTGGCCACCGCCGAGACGTTGATGCCCGGAACCGGGATCACGCACAGCAGGCGGTAGATCAGCAGCATGCCGAAGGTGTAAATGATCTTCTTGCGGAGCTCCGGAATGCGCCAGGCACTCTTCATCTTTTCCAGCATATCAGATCACCTCAGCAGTTCCACCGACGGCCTCGATCTTCTCCTTCGCAGAGCCAGTAAACTTCACGGCCTTCACCGTCAGCTTCTTGGTCAGCTCACCGTTGCCCAGAACCTTGAGACCGTCCAGCTCCTTGCGGATGATCTTCTTTTCCACCAGCAGCGCGCTCGTCACTTCGGTGCCGTTCTCGAACACCTCAAGCTCGCTCACGTTGACGGTGGCGTATTCCTTGGCGAAAATGTTCTTAAAGCCGCGCTTCGGCAGCTGGCGAACCAGAGGCATCTGGCCGCCTTCGAAGCCCGGACGCTTGCCGCCGCCGCTACGGGCCTTGGCACCCTTGTGGCCCTTGCCGGACGTCTTGCCCAGGCCGGAGCCGACGCCGCGGCCCAGACGGCGCGGCGCGGTGGTGGAGCCCAGTGCGGGCTTCAGCTCATTCAGCTTCATGGTGAATCCTCCTTAGTCGCTGATTTCGACCACAGACACCAGATGGCTAACCTTGAAGATCATGCCGCGGATAGACGGGGTATCCTCAAACACCTTGGTGGAGCGGATCTTGTGCAGGCCCAGAGCCTTCACAATTTTGATGTGGTTGGGCTTGCTGGAGACAGGAGACTTCACAAGCGTTACCTGCAATTTCATACGTCTCTTCCTCCTTATCAGCCGAGCAGCTCTTCGACGGTCTTGCCGCGCATCTTCGCCACTTCTTCGGCGCTGCGCAGGGAAGCCAGACCCTCGATGGTCGCCTTCACCATGTTAATCGGGTTGTTGGAGCCGTAGCTCTTGGTGCGGATGTCCTTCACGCCGCACAGCTCGAGCACAGCACGCGCCGGGCCGCCGGCGATAACGCCGGTACCTTCCGGAGCCGGCAGCAGCACGATCTCGCCCGTGCCGAAACGGCCGACGGTCTCGTGCGGGATGCTGGTGCCCTTCATGCTGACGTGAACGAGGTGCTTCTTGGCGTCCTCGGTCGCCTTGCGGGCGGCTTCCGGAATTTCGGTGGCCTTGCCAATACCGCAGCCGACGCGGCCCTTGCCGTCGCCGATGACAACCAGAGCTGCAAAGCGGAAGTTACGGCCGCCCTTAACAACCTTGGTTACGCGATTGATGGAAACCATCTTCTCCTGGAATTCGCTCTCCGGGCGGCGGTCACGACGCGGACCGCGCTCGCGGCGCTCGCCGCGCTCCTGCGGTTTCTTTTCCATATCCTGAGGCATTTCTTGAATCCTCCCTTGAATCAGAAGTCGAGGCCCGCTTCACGGGCGCCTGCGGCGACCTCCGCCACGCGGCCGGTGTAAACGTAGCCGCCGCGGTCGAAGACGACCTTCTTGATGCCGGCCTGCAGCGCACGCTCGGCAACGGTCTTGCCGACGAGCTTGCCCGCGCCCTTCTTGTCCAGCTCGGAGAGCTGGCCCTTGATCTGCGGATCAAGCGTGGAGCAGGAAACCAGGGTCTTGCCGGCCACATCGTCGATCACCTGAACGTAGATGTTGTTCAGGCTGCGATACACGCTCAGACGCGGCATCTCGGGCGTGCCGCTGATCTTCTTACGCACACGCTCATGACGGATCTTACGGATCTCATTACGATCACGTTTGGTAAACATTAGCGCTCACTCCCTTACTTCTTACCGGTCTTGCCTTCCTTTTGACGGACAACCTCATCCGCATAACGGATGCCCTTGCCGTGGTACGGTTCCGGGCTGCGGACCGCACGGATGTCGGCCGCGACGTTGCCCACCTGCTGCTTGTCGATGCCGGAGACCTCAATGGTCGTCTGGTTCGGCGTAGCAAAGGCGATGTTCTGCGGCGCCTTCATGATGACGGGATGGCTGTAACCGATGGTGATGTTCAGGGTGTCGCCCTTCGCCTCGGCGCGATAGCCGGTGCCCACCAGAGCCAGCGTCTTCTTGTAGCCCTCGGTCACGCCGGTCACCATGTTGGCGATCAGGGCGCGGTACAGGCCGTGGAAAGCACGATTCTGCTTCTCATCGTTCGGGCGGGTGACGTGCACCTCGTTGCCCTCAACCTTGACGGTGATGTTCTTGTTGACCGTCTGCTCCAGCTGGCCCTTCGGGCCCTTCACGACGACATGGTTGTCGTCGGAAACGGTGACCGTGACGCCGGCCGGAATTGCAATCGGATGTCTTCCGATACGAGACATTGTTTTTACCTCCGTTTCAGCGTCGTCGATTACCAGATGTAAGCGAGCACTTCGCCGCCAACCTTGGCCTCGCGAGCCTGCTTGTCGGTCATCACGCCCTTGGACGTGGAGACGATCGCAATGCCCAGGCCGCCCAGCACCTTCGGCAGCTCCTCGCACTGCGCGTAGACGCGCAGGCCCGGCTTGCTGATGCGCTTGAGGCCAACGATGACGCTCTGCTTCTTGTCGGTATACTTCAGGCCGATCTTGATCTGGCCGGCAAGGCCGTCGTCGATCATGTCGACGCTCTTGATGTAGCCTTCGTCGAGCAGGATCTTGGCGATGGACTTCTTCATGTTGGAAGCCGGGATCACCACAGTGTCGTGCTTGGCGATTTGGGCATTGCGGATGCGGGTGAGCATATCTGCAATGGGATCGTTAACGAGCATTTCAGTTCCTCCTTACCAGCTGGCCTTGCGGACGCCGGGAATCTCTCCCTTGTACGCCAGTTCGCGGAAACAAATGCGGCACACGCCGTACTTACGAAGCACGGAATGCGGACGGCCGCACAGGCGGCAGCGGGTGTAAGCACGAGTAGAGAACTTCGGCTCCTTCTGCTGCTTGTTGATCATACTGGTCTTAGCCATGTGATTGTCCTCCTCCTTACTTCGTGAACGGCATGCCCATCAGGCGAAGGAGCTCTTTGCATTCCTCGTCGCTGTGAGCGGTGGTCACGAAGATCATTTCCATGCCGCGAACCTTCTCAACCTTATCGTAGTCGATTTCGGGGAAGAGCAGCTGCTCGCGAATGCCCAGCGCATAGTTGCCGCGGCCGTCGAAGGCCTTGTCGCTGACGCCGTGGAAGTCGCGAACACGCGGGAGGGCGATGTTCATCAGCTTATCCATGAACTCGTACATGCGCTCGCCGCGGAGGGTGACCTTCGCGCCGATGTTCATGCCTTCACGGAGCTTGAAGTTAGCGATGGACTTCTTGGCCTTGGTGGTGATCGCCTTCTGGCCGGCAATGGCCTCCAGCTCCTTCACGGCCGCTTCCAGCGCCTTGGGGTTGTCCTTGCAATCGCCAAGACCCATGTTGATCACGATCTTGTCGATCTTCGGGATCTGGTTGACGTTCTTGTAACCGAACTTCTGCTGCAGGGCAGGAACCACTTCGGTCACGTACTTATCGTAAAGACGCGCTTCCATTACTTGTTTCCTCCTGCATTAGTCTTCGATGCTCGCGCCGCACTTCTTGCACACGCGAACCTTGGTGCCGTTCTCCAGCACGCTGTAACCAACGCGAACGCCCTTCTTGCACTTCGGGCAGACGAGCATCACGTTGCTGGCGTCGATGGCGGCTTCCTTCTTGATGATGCCGCCCGGCACGCCCTGCTGGCGCGGCTTCTGATGCTTGGTGGCAATCGCAACGCCTTCCACGACGACCTTGCCGGTCTTCGGGGAAGCAACCAGAACCTTGCCTTCCTTGCCCTTGTCCTTACCGGTGATCACAACCACCGTATCCTTGGAACGGATATGCATATTCTCTTGCCCCTCCTTACAGAACTTCGGGAGCCAGAGACACGATCTTCATGAAGTCGTGCTCACGCAGCTCGCGGGCGACCGGCCCAAAGATACGGGTGCCCTTGGGCTGCTTGTCGTTGTTGATGATAACGGCAGCGTTGTCATCAAAACGGATGTAGGAACCGTCGGGACGACGGTAGCTCTTGTGCGTGCGGACGATAACGGCCTTCACGACGTCGCCCTTCTTCACAACGCCGCCGGGCGTTGCGCTCTTGACCGAAGCCATGATGATATCGCCGACCGAGCCGGTCTGGCGGAAAGAACCGCCCATGACGCGGAAGCACATAATTTCCTTAGCGCCGGTGTTATCGGCGACTTTAAGACGCGTTTGCGGCTGAATCATTGAGTTATTTCCTCCTTATCCGACAGGGCTTACTTCGCCTTCTCGATGATCTCGACCAGGCGCCAGCGCTTGTCATGGCTAAGCGGACGGGTCTCCATGACGCGCACGGTGTCGCCAATGCCACACTCGTTGTTCTCGTCATGGGCCTTGATCTTGGTGGTGCGGTTCATGATTTTGCCATACAGCGGATGGCGAACGCGATACTTAACCGCGATGGTGATGGTCTTGTCCATCTTGTCGCTGACAACGACGCCAACGCGGGTCTTGCGCATACCTCTTACTTCAGACATAATGCGATCTCCTTTCCGGGTTACGCCTGAGCCTTGAGCTCGAGGCTGCGCAGCGCGGTCTTGGCACGGGCGATGTCGCGCTTGGTGTTGGCGATCGCCATCGTGTCCTGGAGCTGGCCGGTGGCCAGCTGGAAGCGCAGATTGAAGAGCTCCTTCTTCAGCTCCACGACCTTATCATTGAGCTCGGCGGCGGTCATGCCGTTAAACTGGTTCTTCTTCATTACGCTTCACCACCTTCGCTGGTCTTCGCGGTTTCACGCGCGATGATCTTGGTCTTCAGCGGCAGCTTGTGCTGGGCAAGACGCAGAGCCTCGCGCGCATCAGCCTCCGCGACGCCCTTGATCTCAAAGAGCACACGGCCCGGCTTCACCACCGCAACCCAGTACTCGGGAGAGCCCTTGCCGGAGCCCATTCGGGTCTCGGCCGGCTTTTCGGTGATCGGCTTGTCCGGGAAAATCTTGATCCAAACCTGGCCGCCACGCTTGGTGTAGCGGGTCAGGGCGATACGGGCGGCCTCGATCTGGCGGGCGGTCACCCAGCTCGGCTCAGTGGCAACAATGCCGAAATCGCCGTAAGCCAGGAAGTTGCCGCGCTGGGCCTTGCCCTTCATGCGGCCGCGGAAGACGCGGCGGCGCTTCACTCTCTTGGGCATCAACATGGTTTATTTGCCTCCTTCGGTCTTGGCCGGAGCTTTCTTCGCGGTCGGAAGAACCTGGCCCTTGTAGATCCAGACCTTCACGCCCAGGCGGCCATAAGCGGTCTTCGCCTCGGCAAAGCCGTAGTCAATGTCGGCACGCAGGGTCTGCAGCGGGATAGAACCCTCGTGGTAGCCCTCGCTGCGCGCGATATCCGCGCCGCCCAGACGACCGGCCACGCTGGTCTTGATGCCCTTCGCGCCAGCGCGCATAGAGCTCTGCAGGCACTTCTTCATCGCGCGGCGGAAGGACACACGGTTCTCCAGCTGCGCCGCGATGTTCTCGGCAACGAGCTGCGCATCCAGATCGGGATTCTTGATCTCCTGCACGTTGAGGATGATCTGCGCGTTCTGCGCGCCCAGCTCCTTCACGATCGCAGCCTTGATCTTCTCGATGTTCGCGCCGTTGGCGCCGATCACGATGCCCGGCTTCGCCACGTTCAGCGTCACCGTCACGCGCGCCTTTTCGTTGTCGAAGCGGCGCTCGATTTCGATGGAAGAGATGCCGGCGTCGTAGAGCTTGACAGGCTTCTTGCTCTTGTCGTCTACGAACTCCAGCTCCTTAATCATTTTGCGGAGCTTCGCGTCGGACACGAGGTTGTCCGCGAAGTTCTTCTTATCCGCATACCAGCGGGTATTCCAATCCTTGATGACGCCGACGCGGGCGCCATGCGGATTCACTTTCTGGCCCATCCGAAAACCTCCTCCTTACTTCTGGTCGAGCACGACGGTGATGTGGCTCGTGCGCTTGAGCATCGGGGACGCGCTGCCGCGGCTGCGGGCAACGTAACGCTTGAGCGTCGGGCCCGGATTGGCAAACACTTCCGCGACATACAGGGAGCCACGGTCCATGCTCAGGTTGTTTTCGGCGTTAGCAATCGCGGAAAGCAGCAGCTTCTCGACAACGGGAGCCGCAGCCTTCGGCGTGTACATCAGGATCGCAAGCGCCTCGTCCACCTGCTTACCGCGGATCAGATCGATGACGATCTTCACCTTGCGGGAAGAGATGCGCACGTAACGAGCGGTCGCGCGGGGACGCTTGTCCGCAGTTTCCTTGCGGACCTTCGCCTTTTCACGAATTCTGGTAGCCATGCGATTTCACTCCTTTACTTGCGGCCGCTGGCGCTCTCACCGGCGTGACCCTTGAAGGTGCGCGTCGGGGCGAACTCACCCAGCTTGTGACCAACCATCTCTTCCACGATGTAAACCGGCACATGCTTGCGGCCGTCGTGCACCGCGATGGTGTGACCAACCATCTGGGGGAAGATGGTGGACGCGCGGGACCAGGTCTTCAGCACGCTCTTCTTGCCGGATTCGTTCATTTCCTCGACCCTCTTGAGCAGCTTAGCAGCTACATAGGGGCCCTTCTTGACCGATCTGCTCATTGATGAGTCCTCCTATTACTTCTTGCCCGCACGCTTGACAATCTTCTTGTCAGAGTACTTCTTGTGCTTGCGGGTCTTCAGGCCGAGCGCCGGCTTGCCCCACGGGGTGACAGGCGCGGGCAGGCCGACCGGGCTCTTGCCTTCGCCGCCGCCGTGCGGGTGATCGCACGGGTTCATAACCACGCCGCG
>UQNM01000025.1 GCA_900542395.1 uncultured Eubacteriales bacterium | reverse complement strand
CGCTGGACGAAGAACAGCTACGAAGTGAAATTCGATGCGAACGGCGGAGCGGTAACGCCTGAGACAATGACGGTAACCTATGGCGACGTTTATGGGGAACTGCCCACGCCGACGCGCGAAGGATATACGTTTGCGGGCTGGTTCACCGAAAAGGAATATGGCACGCAGGTGACGGCGGTAACCAAGGTGACAACCGCGGGTAAACACACGCTCTACGCGCACTGGACGCAGAACATCTACGACGTGAGATTCGACGCGAACGGCGGAAAAGAAGCGTATGAATCGGAAAAGGTGTTCCACGGCGACGCTTACGGAAAATTTCCGCCCGATCCGACGCGCATAGGCTACAAATTTGCGGGTTGGTTCACCGAAAAGGATGGCGGTAACGACAAACCGGTGAAGGTGGACACCAAGGTGACGGCCAGCCATACGCTCTACGCGCACTGGACGGCGAAAAAATACACCGTGACCTTCGACGCGAACGGTGGAACGGTAACGCCTGCGGATGCGGAAATGACGGTGACCTACGGCAATCCTTATGGAAAACTGCCCGAGCCGACTCGCAAAGGCTATACGTTTGTGGGCTGGTTCACCAACCCGAACGGCGGCACACAGGTGAAGGCAGACGCCGAGGTGACAACCGCGGCTAACCGCACGCTGCACGCGCACTGGACGCAGAACATCCATACCGTCACGATCAAGGACGACAAGGACGGCAAAGTGATCGAGACCCAGCAGATTCCGGAGGGCGGTCTGGCGAAGAAACCCGCCAAAGAACCGGTGCGCGAGGGTTACACGTTCGTCGGCTGGCAAGCGAACGGCGCGGCGTGGGATTTCGACCAGAACGTCGTCGAGCGCGATACCGAGATCATCGCGCTGTGGGAAAAGGTTGTTATCGCGCCGGATGTGGCGATTGAGGGCGGCACGTCGTTTATCGTCGGCAGGGCGACGGAAAACGCGATGGTGACCATCGGCCACAATGTGCCCGGTTTCGGCGTGGCGAATCTGGCCTATGTGGACGTGGACGGAAAGAAGCTGAACGAGAAGGATTACGACGCGAAAACCGGGTCGATCAAGCTGAACGTGCACGCGGCGTATCTCAATACGCTTTCCGTCGGCGAGCATACGCTGACCGCGCATCTCAAGGGCGACGGCTACGACGGGCAGAAGGTTTCGGCGAAGCTCACCGTTTCGCCCGTGCCGGATGCGTCCGGCCTGCCGAAGACGGGCGACGCTTCCGCGCCGATGGCGTGGTGCGCGCTGGGTTTGGCCTGCCTTGCAGGGCTGGCGGCGATGAAGCGCAGAAAATAAAATCACCCATGACAGCGCAAAACTTCGGTTCTGCGCTGTTTTTGCTGAAAAAAAGACTTGATTCGCGGGAAAAGACATGGTATAATTGACCGGAAAACGCACCTGCGCCTGTTTTTGTGCGCCCTGCCGCAAAACGCGGTCTGCACAAGCGAGAGGGCGCAGGGAGGGTTTAATAAAAGGAGGAAAACACACATGGCAGTTATCTCTATGAAGCAGCTTCTGGAGGCCGGCGTTCACTTCGGCCATCAGACCCGCCGCTGGAACCCCAAAATGGCGCCGTACATCTTCACCGAGCGCAACGGCATCTACATCATTGATCTGCAGAAGACCGTCCGCAAGATCGACGAGGCTTATGCTTTCGTTCGCTCCATCGCGATGGAAGGCAAGAGCGTGCTGTTCGTCGGCACCAAGAAGCAGGCGCAGGAGTCCATCGAGACCGAGGCCAAGCGCTGCAACATGTATTATGTCAATAACCGCTGGCTGGGCGGCATGATGACCAACTTCCGCACCATCAAGACCCGTATCGCGCGCCTGAACGCCATCGACGCGATGGAAGAGCGCGGCGAGTTCGAAGTGCTGCCGAAGAAGGAAGTCATCAAGCTGATGGCCGAGCGCGAGAAGCTCCTGGAGAACCTGGGCGGCATCCGCGAGATGAAGAACCTGCCGGGCTGCCTGTTCGTGGTCGATCCGCGCAAGGAGCACATCGCCGTGTCCGAGGCGCGCGCGCTGGGCATTCCGGTCGTCGCCATCGTCGATACCAACTGCGATCCGGACGAGATTGATTATGTCATTCCGGGCAACGACGACGCGATCCGCGCGGTGAAGCTCATCGCGGGCAAGATGGCGGACGCCGTGCTGGAAGGCAAGCAGGGCGAGCAGGCTGAGCCGGCCGCCGAAGCGAAGTAATCGACCGAAGCTGGAGGAAGATATTATGGCTAATATTACTGCTGCCCTGGTTAAGGAACTGCGCGAGCGCACCGGCGCCGGTATGATGGACTGCAAGAAGGCGCTCGTCGAGTGCGACGGCGACATGGACAAGGCCATCGACTTCCTGCGCGAGAAGGGTCTCGCCGCCGCCGCCAAGAAGGCCGGCCGTATCGCCGCCGAGGGCATGGTGGATACCTATGTGGACGAGAACGGCGTGGGCGTGACCGTCGAGGTCAACTGCGAGACCGACTTCGTCGCCAACACCGATCGCTTCAAGGATCTGTGCCGCGATTTCGCCAAGCACATCGCCGCCGCCGCTCCGGCCAGTGTTGAGGAGATGCTCGCTCAGCCGTTCTACATGGACGCGAGCAAGACCGTCAACGATCTGATCGGCGAGGCGACCGCCTCCATCGGTGAGAAGATCTCCGTGCGCCGCTTTGCCCGCTTCGTGGCCGAGCACGGCATGGTGGATACCTACAACCACATGGGCGGCCGCATCGGCGTTATGGTCGAGCTGTCCTGCCCGGAGGTCAACGACGAAGTGAAGGCGCTGAGCCACGACCTCGTCATGCACATCGCCGCCGCGAACCCGCAGTATGTGCGCCGCGACGAGGTGCCGACCGATAACCTCGAGAAGGAGCGCGAGGTGCTGACCCAGCAGGCGCTCAACGAGGGCAAGCCGGCGAAGATCGTCGAGCGTATGGTCGAGGGCCGCATCGAGAAGTACTACAAGGAAGTCTGCCTCCTCGAACAGCCGTTCGTCAAGGATCCCGACATCAACGTGACCAAGATGCTCGGCGGCAAGGCCGACGTCGTTCGCTTTGTGCGCTTTGAGCGCGGCGAGGGTCTTGAGAAGCGTCAGGACAACCTCGCGGCGGACATCGCGGCTGAGCAGGCCAAGATGAAGAAGTAATTTCTTCCCACACAGGGGCATGCGCAAGCATCGCCCCTTTTTTTGAAGACACGGAGAGGAGAAACACCATGGCAAAGTATAAGCGCGTTCTCATCAAGCTCAGCGGCGAGGCGCTGGGCGACCACGGCCGCCTGTTTGATTTTGAGCAGATCGACCGTGTGGCCGACGTGATCCGCCAGCTTCACGAAACGGGCGCGGAAATCGCCATCGTGATCGGCGCGGGCAACATCTGGCGCGGCCGTCAGGGCCCGGCGGCGAAGATGACCGCCGTCAACGCGGATCACATGGGCATGCTCGGCACGGCGATCAACTCCATCGCGATGCAGGACGCCGTGGAGCGTCAGGGCATTGAGAGCCGCGTGATGAGCGCGGTGGAGATGACGCGCTTCTGCGAGCCGTACACCTACCGCCGCGCCGTGCGCCATCTGGAAAAGGGGCGCGTGGTGATTTTCGCCTGCGGCACGGGCAACCCGTTCTTCTCCACCGATACGGCGGCGGCGCTGCGCGCGGTTGAAATCGGCGCGGACGCGATTCTGCTGGCCAAGAACGTGGACGGCGTATACGACAGCGACCCGCGCGTGAACCCGGAGGCGAAGCTGCTGCGCGACATCACCTATCAGGAGGTGCAGGAGCGCGACCTCAAGGTGATGGATGCTTCCGCGATCACGATCTGCCGCGAGAACAAGGTGCCGTGCATCCGCGTGTTCGGACTGGATGATCCGCAGAACATCCTGCGCGTCATCGAGGGCGACATGATGGGCACGGTCGTGCATCCCTAAGGCGACGACAAGGGGCATAAAAGCAGCCGGGGCAAGGCGCTCCGGCTGCTTTTGCGTCAGTTTTGAAGGGATTACACAAAAGGGCTTGCCAAAGACATGGGTTGTGGGTTAAAATATAGAAAAAGAAATTCGAGGAGGTATCTCCCATGACGATTACCGAAATCCAAAACAACGCGAAAACCAAGATGGAAAAGACCAAGGACGTGCTCCGTTCCGACCTGATGGCGATTCGCGCAGGCCGCGCGAACCCGCAGCTTCTTGACCGCATCACGGTGGATTACTACGGCACGCCGACCCCGCTCAAGAACGTGGCGAACATCTCCGCGCCGGAACCGCGCATCCTCCAGATTAACCCGTGGGACGCGAAGATGGTGAAGGATATCTCCCGCGCGATTCAGGCCAGCGATTTGGGGCTGACCCCGTCCAACGACGGCAAGGTGATCCGCCTGATGCTGCCGGAGCTGACCGAGGAGCGCCGCAAGGAGCTGACCAAGCTCGTGCGCAAGACCGCCGAGGAGAGCAAGGTGGCCATCCGCTCGATCCGCCGCGACGCGGTCGATCAGGTGAAGAAGCTCAAGAAGAACAACGAAATCACCGAGGATGACCAGAAGAAGGCCGAGGAGGATATCCAGAAGCTGACCGACGCGGCGATCAAGGACATCGACAAGATCGACGCGGAGAAGGAAAAGGAGATCATGGAGGTCAAATGAGAACGCTGCTGCTCGGGCTTCCTTTGAAGCAGGCTGAGGCGATTCTGGGCGAGGCGGGCATTTCTCCGCAGGTTCGCGTGACCGACGCGCCGCGCCGCGAAAAGAAGGACGGCGGAACATTGCGCGTCGTTTTCGCATCGGACGACGGAAAACAGCTCGTTGCCGCGAGATTTTTTGACCCGATTTCCGATCCGCAACCGTAAACAGACAGACACGGCGGGTTTCGTCGGAGCGGCGCTCTGCGATGCCCGCCTTTTAGATATCGAGAAAAACGAAGCGATGGCAGGCGGCGCTTGGATGGCCGCGGGAGGATAAGGATGGCAGCTCTTGGCCAAAATGAAGGAAAAGCGCCGGTGACGACGGCGAAGGCGCTTGAAAAGGAATTTTTGCCGCGCCACGTGGCGATCATTATGGATGGCAACGGGCGCTGGGCGCAGAAGCGCGGCATGCCGCGCACGTTCGGCCACAAGGCGGGCGTGGAGGCGCTGCGCGAAATCATCAAATACTCCGACGAGCTGGGCGTGGAGGCGCTGACGATCTATGCGTTTTCAGCCGAGAACTGGAAGCGTTCGGCGGAGGAAGTCGGCGCGCTGATGCGGCTCTTGCTGCAATATTTCACCAGCGAAATCGACGAGCTGAACGAAAAAAACGTGCGCATCCGCATACTGGGCGACATCGACGGCATGCCGAGGGGACTGGAAAAGCAGCAGGACGCGCTGCACGCCGCCATTCGCCGCACGCACGAAAACACCGGCTTGCAGCTCAATATCGCGCTGAATTACGGCGGTCAGCAGGAAATCGTCCGCGCCGCGCAGAAATTGGCTGAGCGCGTGGCGGCGGGCGCCATGAAGCCGGAGGAAATCGACAGGGCGGCGTTTGAGGGCGAATTGTATACCGCCGGTCTGCCGGACGTCGATTTGCTGATTCGCACGAGCGGGGAGATGCGGCTGAGCAACTTCCTGCTCTATCAGCTCGCGTATGCGGAGTTTTATCAGACCGATACGCTCTGGCCGGATTTTGACCGCCATGCTTATGACGAAGCGCTGCTGGCGTTTGCGAAGAGAAATCGCCGGTTTGGCGGCGTTTAAGAAAGAAGGATTGTATGAAAACTCGCCTGATTACGGCGGCTGTCGGCGTGCCGTTCCTCATCTTTACGCTGGTTGTGCGGGGCTGGTTTGCGGAGTTTGTCATCGTCGCGCTGACCTTTATCGCGATGTATGAAACCTATCGCGCGCTGAAAAAAGCGAGATATGCCGTCTGCGAATGGGGCGGATATGTCGCTACGGCGGCGATGTGGCCGCTCAGCCGCCTGATGGGCGTGCTTGACCCGCTGCTGCTGCTGGTGGCGGCGATGGGCGTTTCGATGACCGGCGTGATGCTGCACGAAAAGCCGGCGTTCCCGGACGCGGCGGCCTCGGTGTATCCGCTGCTGACCTGCTTTCTGCCGATGTCCATGTTTATGATGATGATGAACAGCACCTACGGCGTTGTGCCGGGCATTGCGCTCATCACGATGGCGTTTGCCATCGCTTACGCGGGCGACGGCGCGGCGTATTTCGGCGGCCGGGCGCTGGGCAAGCACAAGCTCTGCCCGAACGTCAGCCCGAAAAAGACGGTGGAGGGCGCAATCTTCGGCGTGATCGGCGGAACGCTCGCGGGGCTGGCCTGCCGCGCCGTGTTCGTGTATGTGTTCTACATGCAGATGCCGGGAATTCCGGCGACGATTGCGCTGGGGCTGATCGGCTCGGCGGCGGGCGAGATCGGCGATTTGTCCGCGTCGCTGCTCAAGCGCCACAGCGGCATCAAGGATTACGGCCATATTTTCCCCGGCCACGGCGGCGTGATGGACAGGTTTGACAGCGTGATTTTCACGCTGATTGTGATGTACTGCTATACGCTCGTGCTCTGATGCGGGCGCATGCGGCCAGATGACGCGATTTCCAAGTGAAAAACGGAGGCAAATATGCGAAAGTTGGCGATATTGGGTTCTACGGGTTCCATCGGCACGCAGGCGCTGGATGTTGCGGCGCGCCACAGCGACCGATTTGCCGTCACCGCGCTGGTGGCGCACAGCTCGAGCGAAAAGCTCTTTGAGCAGGTGCGGCAGTTCCATCCACAGATTGCGGCGCTTTCCGTCGAGCCGAAGGAGATTCCGGCGGATATCAGGGAGAGCTGCCAGTGGATGTTCGGCGAAAACGTGCTGCTGGACGTGGTGCGCGCGTGCGATGCGGACGACGTGCTCGTTTCGGTTGTGGGCGTCGTCGGTCTGGCGGCGGTGATGGAAGCGCTGGCCTGCGGCAAGCGTGTCCTGCTGGCCAACAAGGAGCCGCTTGTCGCGGGTGGCGAGCTGGTGACGGAGGCGGCGCGCAAGGCGGGTCATCCGCTGCTGCCGGTGGACAGCGAGCACAGCGCGATTTTCCAGTGCTTGCAGGGCGCGCAGGGCAACACGCCGACCCGCCTGATTCTGACGGCGAGCGGCGGGCCGTTCCGCACGTGGAAGAAAGAGGACATCTACAACGCGCGGCCTGAGCAGGCGCTCAAGCACCCGAACTGGAGCATGGGCCGCAAGATCACCATTGATTCCGCGTCGATGATGAACAAGGCGCTGGAGGTCATCGAGGCGAGATGGCTGTTCGACATGCCCGCCGAGAAGATTGATGTGCTGATTCATCCGCAGAGCGTCATACATTCTATGGTCGAATACGCGGACGGCGCGGTGATGGCGCAGCTTGGCACGCCGGATATGCGCCTGCCGATTCTTTACGCGATGAGCTGGCCGGAGCGGCTTCCGACCGGCGGCCGGCGGCTTGATTTTACGCAGATGAACGCGCTGACCTTCGAGCAGCCGGATAACGACCGGTTCCCCGGCCTCCGGCTGGCGTATGATGCGCTGGCGGCCGGCGGCTCGATGAGCGCGGTGCTCAACGGCGCGAACGAGGTTGCGGTGGACGCATTCCTGCACGAGAAGATCCCCTTCGGCGCGATTGCGCGGCTGGTGGAGGAGACGATGCAGGCCGTGCCGGTGATTGCGCACCCGACGCTCGAGCAGGTGTTTGAGTGCGACTGCGCCGCGCGGCAAAAGGCGGCGGCGCTGCTGGCGCGCTTTGGCGCATAACGCGGGAGGTGCTTTCGTTTCATGTATGTGGTTCTGGCGCTGCTGCTGCTGGGCGTGCTGATTATCGCGCATGAGGGCGGCCATTTCTGGGCGGCGCGCGCCTGCGGCATCGGTGTGCAGGAATTTTCGATGGGCATGGGGCCGCTGATTGCCAAATGGCAGAGCAAAAAGGGGACGCAGTTTTCCGTGCGCCTGCTGCCCATCGGCGGTTATTGCCAGTTTTACGGCGAGGACGAGGAAAAGAACGACCCGCGCGCGTTCAACAACCAGCCGGTTTGGAAGCGCGCGATAACGGTGTTCAGCGGCCCGCTGATGAATTTTGTGATCGCGTTTCTGGCGATTGCGCTGTTCATGAGCGCCATCGGCGTGAACACCGTCGTGCCGAAGGTGGCGCAGGTGGAGGAAACCGCGCAGGCGGCCGGTTTGCAGATCGGCGACGAAATCACGGCGGTGAACGGCGAGACGGTCGCGACGTCGGACGCGATTGCCAAGGCCATTTCGGCATCTGATGGCGAGGCGGTGACGCTCACCGTGAAGCGGGACGGCCGGACGCTCGATTTGACGCTGACCCCGTTTTACGACGCGCAGGCCGGGCGCTATCGCGTGGGCTTCTCGTTCGGGCAGGAGCGCGTTCGGGTATCCGTTTTCGAGAGCATCCCGTTTTCGCTCCAATACAACGTGGAGAGCGTGAGGCTGATCCTGTCCACGCTCAAAAATCTGGTGTTCAAGGGGCAGGGCGTCGATGACGTGACCGGCCCGGTCGGCACGGTTTACGTCATTCAGGAGGTCACGCAGCGGGGCGGCTTCGAGGTCTATCTGGAGCTGCTGGCGCTGATCAGCGTCAACCTCGGCGTGATGAACCTGCTCCCGATTCCGGGGCTGGACGGCAGCCGTCTGCTGTTCCTGCTGGCAGAGGCGATTCGCCGCAAGCCGGTCAAGCGGGAGCTGGAGGGCGCGATTCACGCGGCGGGCTTCATTCTGCTGATGGGGCTGATGGTGCTGCTGACGTACAAGGACATCATGCGTTTCTTTGTGAAGGGATAGCCGCTGGCGGCCGTCTCTCCCGTTGAAAAGCGCGGTCATCAAGCATAGGGGAGAAAGAACATGAGCAAGAAAACACGGCAGGTTCAGGTCGGCAGCGTCCGCATCGGCGGCGGCGCGCCGGTCAGCGTACAGTCGATGACCAACACCGACACGGCGGATGTGGAGAAGACGCTCTCCCAGATTCGCGCGCTGACGGTCGCGGGCGCGGACATCGTCCGCGTATCCGTTTACAACGAGGCCTGCGCCGACGCGGTGCGCGCGCTGGTGGACGGCAGCCCCGTTCCGCTGGTCGCCGACATCCATTTTGATTACAAGCTCGCCATCAAGGCGGTGGAAAACGGCATCCATAAGCTGCGCATCAACCCCGGCAACATCGGCGGCGAAAAGAACGTGCGTATTCTGGCGGACTGCGTCAAGGCGCATCATATCCCGGTGCGCATCGGCGTGAACTCCGGCTCGGTGGAGAAGGATATCCTCGCCAAATACGGCGGGCCGACCCCGCAGGGCATGGTGGAAAGCGCGCTGGCGCACGCGAAAATGCTGGAAAACTGCGGCTTTTACGACATGGTGCTCTCCATGAAGGCGAGCAACGTGCCGGATACTGTCGCGGCGTATCGGCTGGCCAGCGCGCAGTGTGATTATCCGCTGCACCTCGGCGTGACCGAGGCGGGCCTGCCGGAGCAGGGAAAAATCAAGAGCGCAATCGGCATCGGCGCGCTGCTGCTGGATGGCATCGGCGACACGATCCGCGTTTCGCTGACGGGCGATCCGTGCCTCGAACCGCCGGCCGGCATTGAGATTTTGCAGGACGTCGGCTTGCGCAAGGATTTCGTGCAGTATGTTTCCTGCCCGACCTGCGGGCGCACCTGCATCGACGTGGGCGGAATCATGCGCCGCGTTCAGCAGGAATTGAAGGGCGTAAACGTGCCGTTCAAGGTGGCCGTCATGGGCTGCGTGGTCAACGGGCCGGGCGAAGGGCGCGAGGCGGATATCGGCATCTGCGGAGGCGGAAACGGCGCGGGTCTGCTGATTAAAAAGGGTCAGCCGCCGCAGAAAGTGACCGGCGATCTGGCGCAGATTTTGATTGACGAGATTCACAAGATGCTGTAAAGACGCCCGCCGTCACGGCTTCGGCGTGTCACCTCCCTCTCAGAGGGAGGCTTTTGTGAGTTAAAAGAAGACGGTCAATGAGCAAATCCGAAATTTTGTATAAGTTTCGATAACGGGCGCGCGATGCGCGCCCCTACAACGCTGCGAAAAAAAGTAAGCATGTATTGTACTGCCGTACCCATAAGGGCGAGTCAGCGTTCGGATTTGGAATTTCAAAGAGGAAAGTCCAGAAAACTCAGTTTTCTGGCGGGGTTTGGGGCGGAGCCCCGATGGATGAGGTGACGTACAGTGGCACAGCAGTGGGAAGGCCTGCTCGAAGGCGCGGCGCAGGAGCTGAAGGGGCATTTGACCCTGGAGCGCGTGACGGCCAGCAAGGCGGGCGACGAGATCGCGGTCTTTTTCTCTTCGGATATGCTGGTGGAGGAAAAGCCGTTTTTGGCGGCGCAGCGCGCCATCCGGCGCAATTTCGCGCCGACACGGGTGAAGCTGATCATCCGCTCGCCGCAGCTTGCGCAGGATTTTCTGAATGACCCGCAGAAGTATGCGCCGTTCATTCTGCGCTGCGTCAAGCGCCGCCATCCCTCCGGCGCGCCGTTTATGAACGACGCAAAGCTGGAATGTAAGGGCGATGTGCTCAGCGTGCTTGTGCCGCAGAACATCGCGCCGAAATTCCTCACGCAGTCCGGCGTGGATCATTACATCGAGCAGCTGATCGAGAATGTGTTCGTGACGAAGGTGCATGTCGTCTTTCAGGCGGTGAAGCTGCGCGAGGAGCAGCCGGAGGAAATCCGCCGCCGCCGCAAGGCCGAGGACGAGCAGGCCGTCGCACAGATGATTAAGACGCAGAGCGAACAGGTCGCCGCGCAGGAGGCCAAAGCCGCTAAGGAGAAGCCGAAGGCCGTCTTCGGGCGACCGATCACCGCCGAACCGCTGCCCATCAGCGAATTGACGGAGGAAGCCAGCAAGCTGACGATCTGCGGCGAGGTGCTGACGGTGGAGACGCGCGAGCTGCGCGGCGGCGAAATGCAGCTTCTCTCCTTCGCGCTGACGGATTACACGAACACCATCAAGTGCAAGGCGTTTTTGCGCTATAAGCCCAGAAAGGGGCGCTTTGGCGGCGGCTCGCAGGAGGAGGACGACCGCCCGCCGACGGAGGAAGAAAAGAAGGCGGTTGACGACGTGATTGCCGCCGTCAAGGAGGGCAAATGGTTCGCCGTGCGCGGCGACGTGAAGATGGACAGCTTTGAGCACGGCTTGGTGATGATGGTCAACGACATCGACGGGCGGGAGAAGCCCATGCGTCAGGACACAGCCGAGCGCAAGCGCATCGAGCTGCACATGCACACCAACATGAGCGAGATGGACGCGGTTTCCTCGGCCAGCGACCTGATTAAGCGCGCGGCGCAGTGGGGGCACCCGGCTGTCGCCATCACGGATCACGGCGTGGTGCAGGCGTTCCCGGAGGCCTTCGGCGCGGCGAAGAAGAACAAGATCAAGCTCATTCCGGGCATGGAGGGCTATCTGACGGATGTGACCGTCGTGGTCAAGGACGGCGACGACCGGCCGCTGACGGATGATATCGTCGTGGTGGACTTTGAAACCACGGGTCTTAACCCACGCAAATGCCGCATTATGGAGATCGGCGCGGTGCGCATCCGCAACGGACAGGTGGTGGAGGAATACAGCCGATTCGTCAACCCGATGGAGCCGATTCCGCAGGAGGTTTCCGAGCTGACGCACATCACCGACGCGATGGTGGCCGACGCGAGCCCGGCGGAGGTCGAGATTCCGAAGCTGCTGGAATTCATCGGCGGGGCGGCGTTCGCGGCGCACAACGCGAAATTCGATTATTCCTTCCTGACGGAGGAATGTAACCGGCTGGGCATTGAAATCCACATGCCGGTGATCGACACGCTGGAATTTTCCCGCCGGATGTACCCAAGCCTCAAGAGCCACAGGCTCGGCGCGGTTTGCAAATCGCTGGGCATCAGCCTCAAAAACGCGCACAGGGCCGTGCACGACGCGCGCGCGACGGCGCACATGCTCAACCGCATGCTCGACACGGCCAGAGAGAAGGGCGTCACCCGGCTGAACGAAATCAATTCCGCGCTGACGGGCGGCGCCATCGGCGATTCGTATCACATCATTCTGCTGGCGGCCGAGCAGGAGGGCATGACCAACCTGAACAAGATCGTTTCGGAAGGCCACCTCAACTATTTCAGCCGCAAGCCGCACACGCCGCGCGAGATTTTGCAGAAATACCGAAAGGGCATCATCGTCGGCTCGGCCTGCGAGGCGGGCGAGCTGTTCCGCGCCGTTGCGGACGGCAAAAACGACACGGAGCTCAAGCGGATTGCGCGGTTCTACGACTACCTCGAAATTCAGCCGATCGGCAACAATGCGTTTATGCTGCGCGAGGGCATGGCGGAGGACGAGGAACAGCTTCGCGACTTTAACCGAAAAATCGTCTGGCTGGGCGAGGAGCTGGGCATTCCGGTCTGCGCGACGGGCGACGTGCACTTCCTCGACCCGAAGGACGGAAAATTCCGCGCGATCATTCAGGCGGCGCACGGCTTTAAGGACGCGGACAATCAGCCGCCGCTGTATTTCAAGACGACGCAGGAGATGCTCGAGGAATTCAGCTATCTGGGCAAGGCGAAGGCGGAGGAGGTCGTCATCGACAACCCGGCGAAGATCGCCGCGCGAATCGGCGAAATCGGCCTGTATCCGAAGCATCCGGAGGGCAAGGAGACGTTCCAGCCGTTCTGGCCGGACGCGGCGGACAACATCCGCAACCTCTGCGAAGAACAGATTCGCGAATGGTTTGGCGACAATCCGCCGGAAATCGTCGTGGCGCGCAAGGAAAAGGAGCTTTCCTCCATTCTGGGCTACGGCTACGGCACACTGTACAACATCGCGGAGAAGCTGGTCAAAAAATCGAACGCGGACGGCTATCTGGTCGGCTCGCGCGGCAGCGTCGGCTCGTCCTATGTGGCGCATCTGGTCGGCATATCGGAGGTCAACGCGCTGCCGCCGCACTATCGCTGCCCGAAATGCAAATGGTATACGTTCGATGTGGACAAGAGCAAATACAAGGTCGGCGTTGACCTGCCGCCGATGAAGTGCCCGCAGTGCGGCGAGGAGCTTTACCGCGACGGATTCGATATCCCGTTCGAGGTCTTCCTTGGGTTTAAGGGCGACAAGGTGCCGGATATCGACCTGAACTTCTCGGGCGTGTACCAGCCGCGCGCGCACGCCTATATCGAGGAGCTGTTCGGCAAGGGATACTGCTATCGCGCGGGAACCATCGGCACGCTGGCGGATAAGACGGCTTACGGCTACGTCAAGAAATACTGCGAGGAGCGGGAGCTGACGCTTTCGGAGGCGGAGATGAACCGGCTGGCGCTGGGCTGCGTCGGCGTGAAGCGCACGACGGGTCAGCACCCGGCGGGCATGGTCGTTCTGCCGAAGGAATACGAGATTCAGCAATTCGTCGCCATCCAGCATCCGGCCAACGACATGACCAGCCCGGTCATCACGACGCATTACGACTTCGGCTCGATGCACGACGTGCTGGTGAAGCTGGACGTTCTGGGGCACGACGACCCGACGATGATCCGTATGCTGATGGATTTGACGGGCGTTGACGCGCGTACCCTGCCGCTGACCGACCCGGACGTGATTTCGCTGTTCTCCGGCACGCAGGCGCTGGGGGTGACGCCCGAGCAGATCGGCTCCAAGACGGGCACATACGGCGTGCCGGAATTCGGCACGAAGTTCGTCCGCCAGATGCTGGAGGAGACGCACCCGACGACGATGGAGGAGCTGATCCGCATTTCCGGCCTGTCCCACGGAACGGACGTGTGGATCGGCAACGCGCAGGAGATCATCAAGGCGGGCATTGCGCCGCTGGCCTCGTGTATCTGCTGCCGCGACGATATTATGAACGCGCTGATCGACTACGGCGTTGCGCCGAAGATGTCGTTTGACACGATGGAATCCGTCCGAAAGGGGCGCGGGCTCAAGCCGGAGATGGAGGAAGCCATGATCGAGCACAATGTGCCGACGTGGTTCATCGACTCCTGCAAGAAGATCAAATACATGTTCCCGAAGGGGCACGCGGTCGCCTACGTGACGATGGCGCTGCGCATCGCGTGGTACAAGGTGCATCGGCCGGCGGCGTATTACTGCGCGTATTACACCGTTCGGGCGGACTGCTTCGACGCGAGCATCCTCGGCGGAACGCAGGAAGCCATCCGCGGCCGCTATAAAGAGATGGAAGAAAACAGCAAGGATTTGACCCAGAAGGACAAGGATCTGATGATTATCATGGAGCTGGTGATCGAAATGCTCTGCCGCGGCATCAAGCTGGCGCCGGTCGATCTGTATAAGAGCGACGCGACGAAGTTTCAGGTGGTGGACGAGAAGACAATCCGCATGCCCTTCAACGCCCTGCCCGGGCTGGGCGAGGCAGCCGCGCAGAGCATCGTGGATGCGCGCGAGCAGTCGCCGTTCATTTCCATCGAGGATTTGCGCAACCGCACGAAAATTTCCGCATCACTGATTGATCTGCTGCGCGAGGGCGGATGTCTGGGCAGCCTGCCGGAAAGCAACCAGACGACGCTGTTCTCGTTCTGATTTCGCCCAAAAACGGAATAAATCTTATGTTATAAATGCGAATTTCGACGGAATAGCTGACAAACCATGTATAGAGGGTTGTTTTTTTGAAAAAGCGGTGATATAATAACCGCATAAGATGGCGGCGCAGGGAGTTTTGTACCCTGCGGGTGGATGCGAAAGAGTGGGAGAAGCGCCCACTCTTTCTATCTGCCGCGGCCGCTTGAGCGAATTTTTTGAGTGACTTTGGGAGTGTGTGAATGGCACAAAGCGATTTGACCCGTGTGATTGAGCCGGCCTGCCAGAAGCTTGCCGAGCAGCATGGCTTTGAGCTGGTGGATGTGGAGCTTGTGCGCGAGGGCGCGAGCCGTTACCTGCGGATTTATATTGACAAACCCGACGGTATTACCTTGAGCGATTGCGAAACGTATCACCGCGCTGTGACCCCGCTGGTCGAGCGTGTGGATTACGATTTCCTTGAGGTATGCTCGCCGGGTCTTGATCGTCCGCTGAAAAAGCAGAAGGATTTTGACAAGCATGCGGGCGAAATGGTGGAAATCCACCTGTTCCGCCCGGTGGAGCGGCGCAAGCAGTTTGAGGGCGAGCTGGTTGGCCTGACGGACGGCGAAATCGTCATCCGCGACGGGGAAAACGAGCTGCGCTTCAAGCAGAAGGACGTTTCGCTGTGCAAGCCCCTGGTGATCATCACCGAGGACGACATCGCAATGGACGAGGAGATGAGCGACGATGAGAAAAACGACTCAGAAGGAAGATAAGCGTCAGGGCATGGACAAAAACGAGAATCGTGAGATGATCGAAGCCGTCGCGGCGCTGGCCAAGGAAAAAAACATCAGCAAGGAGCTGCTCTTTTCTGCGATTGAAGAGGCACTGAAGAGCGCTTATAAAAATAATTTCAGCAAGGAATACGGCATGCCGCCTTCCAACGCGAACGTGCGCGTGGAGCTGAACCGGGAGACCGGCGCGGTTCGCCTGTACGCCCGCAAGACGGTCGAGCGCTGGCCCACCGACGAGGCGACCGAGATTTCCATCGAGGAAGCGCAGGCGATTCAGCCCAGCTACCAGCAGGATGACATCGTCGAGGTCGAGGTCACGCCGGATAACTTCCGCCGCGTCGCCGCGCAGACGGCCAAGCAGGTCATCGTGCAGAAGATCCGCGAGGCCGAGCGCGGCAAGGTCTACGACGACTTCATCGAGAAGGAAAACGAGATTCTGACCGCGATCGTGCACAGCGTCGATCCCGAAACGAAGGATGTTTACGTCGAGCTGGGCAAGACCGAGGGCGTGCTCGAGCCGAGCCAGCAGATGGCCAGCGACGTGTACGCGCCGGGCGAGCGCTTCAAGGTTTACGTGCTGGAGGTCGTCGCGGATCGCCGTCTGGCGCGTCCGGGCGCAAAGCACGGCCCGCAGGTGAGCGTATCGCGCATCCATCCGGGTTTGGTGAAGCGCCTGTTCGAGCTGGAGGTGCCGGAGATTCAGAGCGGCATTGTGCAGATCAAGTCCATCTCCCGCGAGGCGGGCAGCCGCACGAAGATGGCGGTGCACTCCACCGACCCGATGATCGACCCGGTAGGCTCCTGCGTCGGCCCGCGCGGCCAGCGCGTGGATCGCGTGGTGACCGAGCTGCGCGGCGAGAAGATCGACATCATCAAGTGGTCGGCCGACCCGGCGGAGTTCGTCGCCAACGCGCTGAACCCGGCGCA
This sequence comes from uncultured Eubacteriales bacterium, assembly GCA_900542395.1. Classification (GTDB taxonomy): domain Bacteria; phylum Bacillota; class Clostridia; order Christensenellales; family Aristaeellaceae; genus Ventricola. The sequence continues at coordinate 15,343 of UQNM01000025.1, read as the reverse complement.
CGTGGTGAACGTGTTCGTCAACGAGCAGGAAAAGGCCTGCCGCGTGGTTGTGCCGGACAATCAGCTCTCGCTGGCCATCGGCAAGGAAGGCCAGAACGCCCGCCTCGCCGCGCGCCTGACGAGTTGGAAGATCGACATCAAGAGCCAGAGCCAGGTTGACGAGCAGGTTGAGGCCGAGGCCGGCGAAGCGCCGACGGTCGAAGGCGACGCCGAGTAAAAGCGGGGTGCGCCAATGAAGACACGCAAAATTCCCATGCGCATGTGCGTGGGCTGCCGCGAGATGAAGGAGAAAAAGGCGCTGCTGCGCATCGTTCGCAGCGCGCAGGGCGAGATCAGCTTTGACAGAATCGGCAAGGCTCCGGGTCGCGGCGCATATATTTGCAAATCGAAGGACTGCCTGACGAAGGCGGTTCGCCAGCGGCAGCTTGACCGCGCGCTGGAAACGAAGATCGACGAGGCCGTGCTGAACCAACTGATGGAGGAAATTGATGCAGATTGAGCGCGACGCTTTCTACGCGATGCTGGGCATCGCCATGCGCGCGGGGCAGCTGAGCCTCGGCGAGAGCGGCGTGCTCAAGGCGATTTCATCCGGAGCGGCTTTGTTTATGATTCTGGATGCGGGTGCATCCGACAATACGAAGAAGAAATTCCGAGATTCCTGCGCGTTTTATCAGGTTCCGCTTTATGAAACGACGCCGGACAGACTGGGCAGCGCCATCGGCAAGCCGGGACGCATGAGCGCCGCGATTGCGCGGGGCTCGCTGGGCGGCAAGCTGCTGGCTTTGGCCAAGGAAGAGGAGACGGGCGACGCGCCGTCTCAGGGAAGATAACCACACGACAGTGACGCAATTTGCGGGGGTGCAAGGGCAGAATGTCCAAAATGAAGGTTCAAGACGCAACAAAGGAACTCAGCCGCCGGGCGGCGAAGCTGCTGGGAGACGTAACGGGAGTTCGTACCGCAGCGGAGAAGACGCTCGCCGAGCTGCGCAAGATTGAAAACGGCTTTACGCAGCAGCAGGAGGCCGAGCGCGAGGAGAAGCGCCGCGAAGAACAGCAGAAGGCGCTCAGCTCGCAGAGCAAGGCATGGACGATGCCCGATGACGTGCCGGTGGAGAAGGCCGAGGAGAAAGCGCCGGTTGAGGCGGCCAAGCCGCAGCCGGAAGCGAAACCGGAAGCAAAGCCGGAAGCAAAGCCGGAAGCGAAGCCCGCTCCGGCGGCGCGTCCCCAGCAGAGCGGCAATGCGCCGCGCCCGCAGGGCGGCAGCTTCACGCCGCGCGGGGATCGTCCGCAGGGCGGCAGCTTTGCGCCGCGCGGGGATCGTCCGCAGGGCGGCAATTTTGCGCCGCGCGGAGATCGTCCGCAGGGCGGCAATTTCGCGCCGCGCGGGGATCGTCCGCAGGGCGGCAATTTTGCGCCGCGCGGGGATCGTCCGCAGGGCGGCGCCCGTCCGGCAGGCGGCATGGGCGGCGCTCGTCCGATGGGCGGCAACCGTCCGCAGCGCGGGCCGAAGGGGCCGGAGCTGATGCCCACGGTCGAGAAGGAGCGCGTTTCCAACTACGACCCGAACAAGAAGATGCGCCAGCGTCAGCATGACCCGGAGCATCAGCCGGTGAAGAACCGCAAGCAGCTTGCGCGCGACACGGGCTACGGCATGGACGACGATGTGGTGCGCGGCCGCCGCAAGAAGGGGCGTCAGCTCTCTGCGCAGCAGATGATGGCCCCGATCAAGATCGAGACGGCCTACATGACCGCCGAGACCATCACCGTCCGCGATTTGACCGAACGCATCGGCAAGCCGGCGGGCGAGATCATCAAGAAGCTGATGCTGCTGGGCATCATGGCGACGATCAATCAGGAGCTGGATTTCGATACCGCGTCTCTGGTGGCTTCCGAATTCGGCGTGACGCTGGAAATGAAGCTCGACAAGACCGCCGAGGACGCGCTCTCCGCCGAGAACGTGGAGGACAGCGAGGAAGAGCTGGTCACGCGCCCGCCGGTCGTCACGATCATGGGTCACGTCGATCACGGCAAAACGTCGCTGCTTGACTACATCCGCAAGGCGAAGGTGGCCGTGGGCGAGGCCGGCGGCATCACCCAGCACATCGGTGCGTACATCGCCAAGGTGGGCGACCGCCAGATCACCTTCCTGGATACGCCGGGTCACGAGGCCTTTACGGCGATGCGCGCCCGCGGCACGCAGGCGACCGATATCGCGATTCTGGTCGTTGCGGCGGACGACGGCGTGATGCCGCAGACCATCGAATCCATCAACCACGCGAAGGCGGCGAAGTGCCCGATCATCGTGGCGATCAACAAGATCGACAAGCCGGGCGCGGATCCGGACGCGGTGAAGCAGGAGCTGACCCGCTACGAGCTGGTGCCGGAGGAGTGGGGCGGCGACACCATCATGGTGAACGTCTCTGCCAAGACCGGCGAGGGCGTCGATGATCTGCTTGAAAACGTGCTGCTGCTGGCCGATATGCTGGAACTGAAGGCCAACCCGAACCGCAAGGCGCGCGGCGTCATCATCGAGGCGAAGCTGGATCATTCCCGCGGCGCTGTCGCGACGGCGCTGGTGCAGAACGGTACGCTGCACGTGGGCGACATGGTGGTTGCGGGCAATGCCTTTGGCCGCATCCGCGCGATGGTTTCCAGCCGCGGCGAGCGCGTCAAGCACGCGACTCCGTCCACGCCGGTGGAGATCATCGGCTTCGGCGGCGTGCCGGAAGCGGGCGACGAGTTCATGGCGGTGGCCGACGAGAAGCTGGCGCGTCAGGTTGTCGAGGAACGTGCCGCGAAGGCGCGCGCGTCCATGGTCAAGAACAGCTCCGCGTCCACGCTCGAGGAGCTTTACAGCAAGCTCGAACAGGGCGAGGTCAAGGATCTCAACATCATCATCAAGGCCGACGTTCAGGGTTCCGTCGAGGCGGTCAAGCAGTCGCTTGAAAAGCTCTCCAACGCCGAGGTGCGCGTGCGCACGATCCACAGCGGCGTGGGCGCGATCACCGAGAACGACGTGATGCTGGCCGGCATCGACGGCGCGATCATCATCGGCTTTAACGTCCGCCCGGACGCGAAGGCGCGCGACGCCGCGAACCGCGACGGCATCGACATCCGCTATTACCGCGTGATCTATCAGGCTATCGAGGATATCGAAAAGGCCATGAAGGGCATGCTCACGCCGGAATTCCGCGAGAACGTCATCGGTCACGCGGAGGTGCGCAACGTGTTCAAGATCACGGGCGTGGGCATTGTCGCCGGTTCTTACGTCACCGACGGCAAGCTCCAGCGCAACGCGCAGGTTCGCCTGCTCCGCGACAACGTGGTGGTTTACGAGGGCAAGCTCTCCTCGCTCCAGCGCTTCAAGGACGCGGTCAAGGAAGTGGCCGACGGCTACGAGTGCGGCGTCTGTCTGGAAAATTACACGGATATCAAGGAAGGCGACGTCATCGAGTGCTTCGTGATGGAGGAAATCCCGAGGTAATCGGTTTTCAAGGTCAACAGGCGCGGCCCGGTTGCATGCTTTGCCGCCGGGTCGCCTTTTTTAGAGCAAGGAATAAAAAATATGGCAAATCAACAATTTGAGCGCACAGACCGCATTGCCAGCGAAATCATGCGCGAAACGGAGAAGATCATCCGCGAGGATGTTTCAGACCCGCGGACGGACTGCATGTTTTCCATCACGCATGTGGATGTGACGCGCGACCTTCGGTATGCGAAGGTCTATGTGAGCGTATATGAAGAGGAAAAGCGCGCGCCGATGATGAAGGCGCTCAAGACGGCGGCGGGCTTTATCCGCCACAATCTGGGGCGGCGCGTGCAGCTTCGCTATACGCCGGAGCTGATTTTTGAACTGGACACGACGATTGAATACGGCGTGCATATCGCGAGCCTGATCAATCAGGTGAGAAAGACGGAGGAGAGTCGATCCGATGACGCAGGAGAAGCGGGAATTTGAGGATTGGCTGAGCTGCGCCCGTCAGGCGAAGCGCGTGGCGCTGCTGGCTCATATTTCCCCGGACGGGGACACCGTGGGTTCTACGCTGGCGCTACGCCTTGCTTTTTTGGCGCTGGGCAAGCAGGCTGATGTGATTTGCGACGGCGATATGCCGGATAACCTGAAATATCTGCCGGGCAGCGAGGCCATGCTGCACCCGGAGAATGTGAACGGCGCGGATTATGACACGGCGATTGCCGTGGATGTGAGCGACCGCTCGCTGCTGGGCAAGAGCGAGGCTGTGTTTGATGCGGCGGGTTTCCGCATGGTGATCGACCACCACGCGACGAACCCGGCTTTCGGTCAGGCGAATTTCATCCGCAGGGGCGAATCGGCCTGCTGCCTGCTGGCCTATGAGGCGATTCTGGGGCTTGGCGTGGAGATGACGAAGGACATGGGGACATGCCTGTTGACGGGCATGAGCACCGACACCGGCCATTTCCAATACCCGGCGACCTCTCCGGCGACGCTGATTGCGGCGGGCGATCTGCTCAAGCTGGGTGTGGATATCTCCGCGATGACGCGCAGGCTGTATCGCACCCAGCCGATGAACCGCGTGAAGCTGACCCGCATTGCCTACAACAAGCTGCGGTTTATGTTCGATCAGCAGGTGGGCGTGATTGATTTTGACAAGCACGACTTTGAGGAAACCGGCTGCACGTTCGGGCAGGCGGACGGCTTGGTCAACAAGGCGCTGGAAGTGGAGGGCGTCCGCATGGCGGTGCTGGCTTCCGAGCGCGAGGACGGGATCAAGATGTCGCTGCGCGCGGTCGAGCCGGACACGGTGAACGATATCGCCGTGCTTTTCGGCGGCGGCGGCCATGCGCAGGCGGCGGGCTGCACGATTCACGCGCCGCTTCAGGAGGCGCTGGATCAGATGCTGGCCGCGATGAAGGACAAGCTGGATAAGACCCCGCGCCCGGAGAAACGCGCATGAACGGGTTTCTCTGTGTGCTCAAGCCGCCGGGAATGACCTCGAGCGATGTGGTGGTTCGCGTTCGGCGCAAGCTGGGCAGGGGCGTGAAGGTCGGCCACGCGGGGACGCTTGACCCGGAGGCCTCCGGCGTGCTGCCGCTGATGATCGGGCGCGCGGCGCGGCTGTTTGATTATCTGGTTGAAAAGGAAAAGACATACGTTGCGCAGCTCAAGCCCGGCTATGCGACCGATACGCAGGACGCGCACGGGACGATTATCGCGGGTGAGGGCGCGCATGCGGCGCGGGCGCAGCTGGAAGCGGTTTTGCCGCGGTTTATCGGTGAAATTGCGCAGATTCCGCCGATGTATTCGGCGCTCAAGCGGGACGGGCAGAAGCTCTGCGATCTGGCGCGGCAGGGGATCGACGTGAAGGTTGAGCCGCGGCCGACGCAGGTGTACGCCATCCAGGTGCTGCACGAAAACGCGGACGGCAGCTTCATGCTGCAAATCCGCTGCGGGCGCGGAACGTACATCCGAACGCTTTGCCATGATATCGGCGAGGCGCTGGGCACAAAGGCGCACATGGGCATGCTGCTGCGCGCGCAGACGGGCATGTTTACGCTGGACGACGCGCACACGATAGAGGAAATCGATGCGGCGGACGAGCTGTCGCCGCTGCTGACGGCGATGGATCAGCCGCTCGGCCATCTGCCGCGGCTCGATGTGCAGCCCAAGGCGGAGCGCTTTGTGCGCAACGGCAACAGGCTGACGCGGCGCGAGCTGATCGGCGACATTCAGCCGGGGCAGCCGACGCGGCTGTATCTGAACGGGCAATTCTGCGGGATTGGCCGATTTGACGGGGAGACCCTGAAATTTGACGCGATGCTCCTTGAGTGAGGGCGCGCGATCATCGTTTGTGGAGCTAAAAAAGAATGATACTCTTGACACACGAGCGCCAGTGGCGCGGCGGGGAGACGGTGGTTGCCTTTGGCATGTTTGACGGCGTGCACGAAGGGCATGCGCAGCTGATGCGCAAGGCCAACGAGCTGGCGGCGCTGCATGACCTCAAGAGCGTGGTCTACACGTTTTCGTCGCATCCGATGGCGACCTATGCGCCGGAAAAGACGCCGCCGCAGCTGGAGACGCGCTCGGAAAAAATTCGCTCGATCGCTCAGCTCGGAATCGACGCGGCGGTGCTCCGTCCGTTTGACCGGGCATATGCCGCGCAGTCGCCGGAGGCGTTTGTGCAGGCGTTTGTGAACGCGCTGCATCCGAAGCACGTGGTCATCGGCTTCAATTATTCCTTTGGCCGGATGGGCGCGGGCAAGGCGGAGGATATGCGCCGCCTCGGGGAAAAATACGGCTTTGAGACGCACGTTGTGGATGAGGTGCAGATCGACGGCCTGCCCGTTTCCTCCACGCGGGTGCGCGCGGCCATTGCGGCGGGCGAGATGGAGGAGGCCGCGCGGCTGCTCGGCCGCCCGTATGCGCTCTGCGGCGTGATTCAGCGCGGCAAGCAGCTCGGGCGCAAGCTGGATTTCCCGACGGCGAACCTGCTCTGGCCGGAAGGCAAGGCGATTCCCCCGAAGGGCGTTTACGCGGCGCGGGTGTATGTCGATGAGGCATGGTACATCGCGGCGGTGAACGTCGGCACGCATCCGACCGCGCCGGGCGGCCCGCCGACCATCGAGGCGAACCTGCTGGATTACGAGGGCGGCTCGCTCTACGGCCATCACATGCGGCTGCTGCTGTGCGGCTTTGTGCGAAGCGAGAAAAAGTTTGATTCGCTGGAAGCGCTGCGCGACGAGGTGATGAAGAACCGCGAGCAGGTGCGGACGTATTTTGAAAACCGGCGGTAAGACGCGGACTGAGCCCGCCTACCCCTTTGCCGAAGGCCGCAAAGCGCCAAGGCCTTGCCCGCGCGGGCGATTTTACGCAGCCTTCTATGCGAAAAAATGAAAAATTCATAGAAAACACGGAAGTTCTGTTTACAAAGCGGGACTTCCGTGTTACAATATCTTTCGGTCTGAACCGCGCGCGCAGATGATCGCGTTCTCCACACGTTCTTCTATGCGGGCGGCGATTGGCACAACATATTTATTTGGAGGATTTTGTCATGGATAAGGCGACGAAGGAAGCAATCATCAAGGAATATGCCCGTCACGAGGGCGACACCGGCTCCCCCGAGGTGCAGGTCGCTCTGCTGACCGCGCGCATCAACCACCTGAACGACCACCTCAAGACCCACGCGAAGGATCACCACTCCCACCGTGGTCTGCTGCTGATGGTCGGTCAGCGCCGCAATATGCTTGAGTACCTCAAGCGCATCGACATCGAGCGCTATCGTGCGCTGGTTGCGAAGCTGGGTCTGCGCAAGTAATTCCTCCGCTTCGTTCACGAAAAGGGCTTTGTCCCAGATGACCGTCGTTTGGGAGACAGTTTTTGTCGCCCCAAGCGGCGGTCTTTTTCATTCCTTTGAAACGAAACCGAACGCTGAAGTCGGTTTTGTATATCAGGCGGCGAGGGTTCGCGTCTGAAAAGAAGTGTTGGCAGGCAGGTATTTTGAAAGGAGATTCCACCCGATGGTCAAGACGTATACCACAGAGCTGGCGGGGCGTCCGCTGGTTATGGAATTTGGCAAGTACTGCGGTCAGGCTAACGGATCGGTGATCGTTCGACTGGGCGACACGGTGGTCATGGTCAACGCGACGGCGAGCGACACGCCGCGCGAGGGTCAGGACTTTTTCCCGCTGAGCGTTGACTTTGAAGAGAAGATGTATTCCGTGGGCAAGATCCCCGGCGGTTTCATCAAGCGCGAGGGTCGTCCGTCTGAAAAGGCGACGCTGACCTCCCGCCTGATCGACCGCCCGCTGCGCCCGCTGTTCAACAAGGGCATGCGCAACGACGTGCAGGTTGTGGCGACGGTGCTTTCCGTTGAGCAGGACGTGCCGCCGGATATTCCCGCGATGATCGGCGCTTCCGCCGCGATTGCGGTCAGCGATATCCCGTGGGCGGGTCCGATCGGCGGCGTTTCCGTCGGTCTGGTGGACGGCGAAATCGTCATCAACCCGAATCAGGAGCAGCGCGCGGTTTCCAAGCTGAGCCTGACGGTTGCCGGCACGGACGAGGCCGTGCTGATGGTCGAGGCGGGCGCGAAGGAGGTCAGCGAGGCGGACATGCTCCGCGCGATTCTCACCGGCCATGAGGAGATCAAGAAGCTGGTCGCCTTCCAGAAGCAGATTGTGGCTGAAATCGGCAAGGAAAAGCGCGTGTTCCCGATTGCCGAGACGGGCGAGGATGTGAAGGCCGCCGTTCGCGCGGACTTCTTCGACCGCTGCGCGTGGGCGTTTGAGGCGTTTGATCGCCACGAGCGCAGCGCGCGCGAGGAACAGGTGAAGCAGGAGGCGCACGAGCTCTACGCCGAGCGCTTCGAAGGCCGCCTGAACGAGGTGGACGACGCGCTGTATTACCTCAACAAGGAAATCATGCGCACCAAGATTCTGGAGCAGGGCGTGCGCCCGGACGGCCGCAGCCTGACCCAGATCCGCCCGATTTGGTGCGAAACCGGCGTTCTGCCGCGCGTACATGGCTCCGGCGTGTTTACCCGCGGCGAGACGCAGGTGCTTTCCATCGCGACGCTTGCGCCCGTGAGCGAGGCACAGGTGATCGAGGGTCTCGGCACGGAGACCAGCGAGCGCTACATGCACAACTACAACATGCCGCCGTATTCCACCGGCGAGGCGGGTCGCCTCAAGAGCCCCGGCCGCCGCGAAATCGGCCACGGCGCGCTGGCCAAGCGCGCGCTCGAGCCGGTGATCCCGTCTGTGGACGAGTTCCCGTATGCCATCCGCGTGGTGAGCGAGGTGCTCTCCTCCAACGGCTCCACGTCTCAGGCCTCCGTCTGCGGCTCTACGCTGGCGCTGATGGATGCGGGCGTGCCGATCAAGGCGCCGGTTGCGGGCGTGGCCATGGGTCTGATTAAGGATGCGCACAGCGACAAGGTGGCCGTGCTGACCGATATCCAGGGTCTCGAGGACTTCCTCGGCGACATGGATTTCAAGGTCGCGGGCACGATGAACGGCATCACCGCCATCCAGATGGATATCAAGATCAAGGGCATTGACGAGGCGATTCTGCGTCAGGCGCTGTCTCAGGCGCTGGACGGCCGCCTGTTCATCCTCGGCAAGATGCTCGAGGTGCTGCCGCAGCCGCGCGAGCACCTGAGCGCCTACGCGCCGAAGATCATCCGCTTTACCATCAACCCGGATAAGATCCGCGAGGTCATTGGACCGGGCGGAAAGATGATCAACAAGATCATCGACGAAACGGGCGTGAAGATCGACATCGACGACGACGGCAGCGTGTATATCGCGACGCCGGACGAGGCTGCCGCCGCGAAGGCGCGCCGCATCATCGAAGGCATTGCCAAGGATATCGAGGTCGGCGAGGTTTACACGGGCAAGGTCGTCCGCATGATGAACTTCGGCGTGTTTGTCGAGCTGCTGCCGGGCAAGGACGGCATGGTGCACATTTCCAAGCTGGCGAAGGGGCGCGTGGAGAAGTGCGAGGACGTCGTGAAGATCGGCGATGAGCTTGAGGTGAAGGTCGCGGAGATCGACTCTCAGGGTCGCATCAACCTCGTTCGCAACGACATCGAGTACGACAACGCGGAGATGCCGCGCCGCAGCGCTCCGGGTCAGCGCCCGCCGCGCCGCGATGCGAACCGCCGCTAAGCTATGAATCGGGGCTGTCAAGCCGATAAACCGGATAGATCAGGAACAAAGCGAAGCATTTGCGCCCGAAGGTTTCCAAAGGGCGATGGGGCAAAGCCTCGTATTCAAAAATGCTTGGAGATTTGTTTCCTGGAATATCGGGTTTACGCATGACAGCCTCTTGATTTTTTCTCACGGGTCGTATAATCTGAAATAAAACGAAAAGAATAGGAGAAACTATGATCGGAGGGACAAAGCGCATGTGCGAAGAGTTCGTGCTTTCCAACGGTCTGCGGGTCGTTGCCGAGCCTATCGAAAATTTCCCATCCGTCAGCGTCGGGCTGTGGATCGGCGCGGGATCCATGTATGAAAGCGCGGAGGAGAACGGCCTTTCGCACTTTGTCGAGCACATCCTGTTCAAAAGCACGGAGCGCCGCACGACGAAGGACATCGCCGTGGAGATGGACGCGCTGGGCGGACAGGTGAATGCGTTTACCGCCAAGGAATGTACCTGCTACTACGCGAAGGTGATCGCCGAGCATCTGCCGCGGGCGATGGATCTGCTCTGCGATATGCTGCTCAACGCGCGCGTGGACGAAGCGGAGTTCGAGAAGGAGCGCGGCGTTATTCTGGAGGAAATCGCCATGTGCGAGGACACGCCGGAGGATCTGGTGTATGATCTGCTGGCGGAGGCGTATTTCGGCGAGCATCCGCTGGCGCGCCCGATTCTCGGCTCGCATGAGCAGATTGCTTCCATCAGCCGTGAGGCGCTGCTGGCGTTCAAGAAAAAGCACTATCGCCCGGATAACACCGTTCTGGCGATTGCGGGTCAGTTTGATATGGCAGCGTTTCGCGAGATGGCGGAGCGGCTGCTGGGTGGCTGGCACGCGGAGGGGGAGACGCACATCCCCGCGCCGGTGGAAGGCACGACGCCGCGCGTGCTGACGCGCAAAAAGGACATCGAGCAGGTGCACATCTGTCTGGCTTTCCCCGGCGTGGAACAGGACGACGAGGAGCTGTACCCCATCAGCGTGATGAACAACCTGTTCGGCGGCGGCATGTCCTCCCGGCTGTTCCAGCGCATCCGCGAGGAGATGGGCGCGGCGTATTCCGTATACAGCTTCCCGAGCACCTACACCAACTGCGGCACATTCACCGTGTACGCGGGCACGTCGCCGGAGACGGCGCAGCAGGTCGCCGACGAGCTGCTGCGCCAGATTCGCCTGCTCCGCGACGGCGGCGTGACGCAGGAGGAATTTGACATGGCGAAGGAGCAGCTCAAGGTCAGCTATGTGCTGGGGCTGGAGAGCAGCTCCGCCCGCATGAGCGCCATCGGCCGCAGCAAGCTGCTGCGCGGCCATGCCGTCGATCCGCAGGACGTGATTCGCAAGATCGAGGCCGTGACAAAAGAGGATGTGGAGCGTGCCGCGCACCGGATGTTCGGCAGGCCGTTCTCCGCGTCTGCCGTCGGACGGAACATCGACGGACTGAAGCTGCTGTAACGCTTTGAGGAAGCTGCCTGAAGGCGTTAGCCCCCCTTTTTTCGAGGGGGCTTTTTCCATGTTCGCCAAATCGGAAAGAATGAAGTTGGTCAAAATAAATAAATTGCATTTTTTCGCGATGTCGTGTACAATAAAAAAGTGTGAACGACAAACCGTCCGAGAGGAGTTTATATCGACCATGGAAGAAATCAAAGAGGTTAAATTTGCGCCGGGTTTGACGGCGGATATATTGTTTGTGGAATTGCAGTCCCAGGGGCGCGAGTATTTGCGGCTGATGAGCTATTATTCCAGCGCCATGCTCGAGGTGGAAACCAAGTTCAAGGTGCTCAACATCGAGTTTTCCAACAAATTCGACCGCAACCCGATTGAAAGCATTGAAACGCGGCTCAAAAAGCCCAGAAGCATCTATGAAAAGATGAACCGCCTCGGCCTGCCGATCTCGGTGGACGCCATCGAGAAGAACCTGAACGACATCGCGGGCGTTCGCGTGATCTGCTCGTTTGTGGACGATATCTACAAGCTGGCGGACATGCTGGCCGTGCAGGACGACGTATACGTCGTTCGAACGAAGGATTACATCAAAAATCCGAAGGAAAGCGGCTATCGCAGTCTGCACATGATCGTCGAGGTGCCGATCTTCCTATCCAACGAGAAGCGGTACATGCGCGTGGAGGTGCAGCTTCGGACGATTGCGATGGATTTCTGGGCGAGTCTGGAGCACAAGCTGCGCTATAAAAAGGATATCCCCGCCGAGACGGCGGACGCGATTGCCCGACAGCTTCAGGATTGCGCGGAGGTTGTCGCGCGGACGGACAAGCAGATGTACGATATTCGCAAGCAAATTGAAGCCTCCGGCATCAAGGCCGGGGTGGAATGAGAAAAAGCATAAAAAACGGGCGCTGCCGCCAGAAAAACCATCTGCGGCAGCGCCCGAATGTATCGATTCGTGTGCGTTTGTTTAATACTAATTCTTGTTAAAATGGCTTAATCCGCGCACCATCTTTTTCGCTCTGACTTTGCCTCGTTCCGTTCAACGTACCTCCAGTACGCCTCACTTCACTTGGCTTCGTCAGAACAAAAAATCTGATGCGCTCTGTTAAGCATTTTAACTGCGAATTAGTATAAGAGCACTTATTCAAATGCGGAAAACTCGATCTCCTGCACGCGCAGAATCTCGTGTTCGCCCGAAAGCCCGTCAAAGACGTAGACCAGCGCGTAGCTCGGCTGAGCATCCGGCGCAACGACGGTCGTTTCACACAGGAAGCAGTAATTCGTGCCCGCGACAACCTGCGTCGCCAGCAGCGCAATCGGCTTGTAGACGCAGCCCACAAGCTCCTCAAGCGCCGCGTTCAGCGCGTCCAGCGCTTCGGCCGGGATCTCGGTCGGGTCGTCGGTGTACGCGCTCCAGCCGCCGGTCATCGGGCTCTCCGCAAGGGTCGGGCAGACGAGCGTGGTCATCAGCAGGGCGGCAAGGGTCAGCAGCGCAAAAAGTTTCTTCATGTGGGATTCTCCTTTCGATCGGTTGTCATTGGGTGGGGACATCTTATAGACGTTTGAACGGGGAAAAATGTTCCCATTATTTTGAAAAAATTTTCACTTTCATGGGCAAAGCCGAAAAAAGAGCGCCGGAAACGACGCTCTTTGAAAAAACGAAGATTACATATCAAATACGCCCATGATGACGATGCCGATGAACACCATCAGGATGGAGATGTAATGCTTGACGCTCAGCTTCTCCTTGAGGAAAATGCGGCTCCAAAGCACGGAGGCGGCGCAGTAGGAGGAGATGATCGGGGCGCTCATGGCGACGTGCGCGCTGTCCGCCAGCGCATAGATGTAGAAGAACTGGCCGATGGTCTCGCAGACCGCGCCGATGTACTTCGGCGCTTCGGTGCGCGGGGTCAGCTTCTCGCGCTTGACGAAGAGCACATACGCGCCGCAGACCAGACCCGCGACGAGGAAGGTCAGCTCGTAGGCGACGTTGGCGGAATCCTCGTTCAGGGTTTCGAGCACAAGGCTGTCCGCGAACGTGCCGGCCGCGTCCAGAATGCAGTAGGCAATCGGAAGCAGCAGCGCCAGCAGAGACTTGGCGTATTTGTGGTTGCTCGCCTGCTGACGCGCCGCGCGCAGCTCGTCGTCCTCGGTTGCCTCGGTGACACCCAGCGCGACCACGCCGACGGCCACCAGCGCAATCGCGATAAGCTGCCAGACATTCATATCGCCGATGCCGCTCATGGCGATGGTCGCAATGGCCACCAGCGCGCCGGAAGAGTTGCAGATCGGGGAGGAAATCGACAGCTCGATGTAGCGCAGGCCGATGTAGCCCATCGCCATCGAGATGATGTAGAGCAGGGAGACGGGCAGATAGGTCATGATGATCTGCATGTTGATTTCAACGCCGTTGACGAAGATCTCAAAGCAGGCGTGCAGACCCATCACGACGCCGACCGCCATGACCATTTTCAGGTGCGCAGTCTTGTCGTTCGCCTCGCGGCAGCCGATCTTGGAAAAGAGGTCAGAGCCGCTCCAGCAGAGCAGCGCGATGATAGAAAACCAGAACCACATAGTTGTTTGTATCCTCTCGTATTAAATTTTATAAAAGGGAACGCATTAAAGATTGACCAGCCCGGCCTCGACCATCTTTTGCAGGCTCATCAGGATGCCGAGCTTGGCGTGCACCCACGTCAGGCCGCCCTGAAAATAGACGGCGTAGGGCGGGCGAATCGGGCCGTCGGCGGAAAGCTCGATGGAGGAACCCTGCACGAACGCGCCCGCCGCCATGATGACCTGACTGTCGTATCCCGGCATGTCGCCCGGAATGGGGGAGACATAGCTATCCACCGGCGCGGCGGCCTGAATGCCGCGGCAGAAGGCGACCATGGCCTCCTCGCTGCCCAGCTCGACGGCCTGAATGATGTCGTGGCGGGACTCGGTGGAATTGGGCACGACGCGGTAACCGAGCTTTTCATAGATATTCGCGGCGAAAATCGCGCCCTTGAGCGCGCCGGAAACGACCGTCGGCGCAAGGAAGAAGCCTTGATACAGCGCGGTCATCAAGCCGAGGTTCGCGCCGACCTCCTGACCCAGACCCGGCGCGGAGAGGCGATAGGCGCAGCGATCGACGCAGGCCTTCGTGCCGCAGATATAGCCGCCGATGGGGGCCAGTCCGCCGCCCGGATTCTTAATCAGCGAACCGACGATCATATCCGCGCCGACGTCGCTCGGCTCGATGGTTTCCACAAACTCGCCGTAGCAGTTATCGACCATGCAGATGATATCGGCACGGATGGACTTGACGAACGCGATCAGCTCGCCGATCTGCTTGACGGAGAGCGTCGGGCGGGTGGCGTAGCCCTTGCTGCGCTGGATGGTGACGAGCTTGGTGCGCGCGTTGATCGCCGCGCGGACGCCGTCGTAATCAATCGAGCCGTCCGCCTTGAGCGGAACCTCCGCATAGCTCACGCCGTATTCCTTGAGCGAGCAGGCGCTTTCGCGGATGCCGATGACCTCTTCCAGCGTGTCATACGGGCGGCCGACGGGGGAAAGCAGCTCGTCGCCCGGCAGCAGGTTGGCGCTCAGCGCGACGGCGAGCGCGTGGGTGCCGCAGGTGATCTGCGGGCGGACGAGCGCGGCCTCCGTGTGGAAGCAGTCGGCATAAACGCGCTCAAGCGTGTCGCGGCCGATGTCGTTGTAGCCGTAGCCCGTCGTGCCCGCGAAGCAGGCGACGTCCACGCGGTTTTTCTGCATGGCCGCGATGACCTTGGCCTGATTGTATTCCGCCGCGCGGTCGATTTCATCAAAGCGCGGGCGAAGGACGGCAAGCACCTCCTCGCCGAAGCGATAAACCGCGTCGGAGACGCCGTTTTGAGCGAAAACATTCTGACTCATGGATTTGCCCTTTCTTCTTTACCGATTTGATCGAGTATTTTTTCAGCGAGGCTGCTGAGCACCTCGGGTTTGGTGACGATCATGCCGTTTTCCTCGTCGCCGAGAATCAGCAGCGTGTCGCCGGGGTGGATGCCGTAAAACTCTCGCGCATCTTTGGGAATGACAATCTGCCCGCGATCGCCGACTTTTGCCGTTCCGAAGATATGGCGGGCTTTTTTCATCCCGAGCACATGTTTGCCGGATGGCAGATGAATCCCTCCAATCACATTTTTCATACTTTTCACACGATACGATAGAATAGCAGACAAAGCGGGCAATGTCAAGAATGA
>UQNM01000024.1 GCA_900542395.1 uncultured Eubacteriales bacterium | reverse complement strand
CGCGCCGCAGATTGCCGCGCCGCAGCAGGCCGCCAAGCCCGCGCAGCCGCGCCGCAATCCGCCGCGCCAGCGCGCAAGCAACAATGCCCAGACGGAGCGCCCGCGCAGCGCGAACGCCCGTCAGGCCGAGCGCCCGAAGACGGGCATGCGCCGCCGCATCGTCGCGCCGGTCACGCTGGAGGAGAAGCCCTGCATCTCCCAGACGCTGCAATGGGTCGGCAAAAAGCCGCCGACGATGCGCTCCCGCGCCAGCGAACACCCCAGCCGCGCGACCCTGCGCATGATCCCGCTGGGCGGCATGTGCGAAATCGGCAAGAACATGACGGCCTACGAATACGGCAACGACATCATCATCGTCGATTGCGGCCAGATCTTCCCGGATGAAACCATGCCGGGCGTGGACGCGGTGATTCCGGATTTCACCTACGTGCTCCAAAACCGAGACCGTGTGCGCGGCATCTTCATCACCCACGGCCACGAGGATCACATCGGCGGCCTGCCCTACCTGCTGCGCGAATTCCGCGCGCCGGTCTACGGCGGCCGCATGACCATCGAGCTGCTCAAGTATAAGCTGGATGACCGCGTGCCGGGGCTGACCAAGAGCTGCGAGCTGCACGTCGTCGAGGCGGGCGAAACCATCCGCTCGGGCTGCTTCGCCGTGGAGTTCATCCATGTGAACCACTCCATCGCGGATGCGTTCATGTTCGCCATCCGCACGCCGATCGGCATCATCATGCACTCCGGCGACTTCAAGATCGACTATACCCCGATCAACGGCGCAATCATGGATCTCCAGCGCATCGCGCAGATCGGCCGCGAGGGCGTGCTGCTCTTCGTCTGCGAATCCACGAACATCGAGGTGCCGGGCTTCTCCAAGAGCGAGCGCCACGTCGGCGAATCCATGGCCGATATGTTCAAGGACGCGAAGGGGCGCATCTTCGTGGCGACGTTCTCCTCGAACGTCTCCCGTTTGCAGCAGATCTTCACCGCCGCCGAGCGCCATGGCCGCAAGGTCGCGCTGGTCGGCCGCAGCATGCTCAACGTGTTCAACGCGGCCAACAATCTGGGCTACATTCAGAAAAAGCCGGATACGCTGATCGAAATCTCTCAGGTGGACAACTACCCGCCGGAGCAGGTCGTGATCATCTCCACCGGCTCTCAGGGCGAGCCGATGAGCGCGCTGACCCGCATCGCGTTCTCCAACCACCGCGAAATCGAGATTCAGCCGGGCGATACCGTCATCATCTCCGCGACCCCGATTCCGGGCAACGAGAAGCCGATTTACAAGGTCATCAACGAGCTTTACCGCCGCGGCGCGAAGGTGTATTATTCCGCGCTGGCGGATGTGCACGTCTCCGGCCACGCCTCTCAGGAGGAGATCAAGCTGGTGCACGCGCTCGTCCGCCCGAAGTTCTTCATCCCGGCGCACGGCGAAACCCGCATGCTCTATCAGCACGCGGAGCTTGCGCACAAGCTGGGCGTGCCGTTTGAAAACATCTTCATTCTGGCCAACGGCGATATCTTTGAGATTTCCAAGGGCTCGGCGCGCGTGACCGGCTTCACCAACGGCGACGCGGTGCTCATCGACGGCGCTTCCGTCGGCGAGGTGGATAACAGCGTGCTCCGCGAGCGCAAGCTGCTCTCCGACGACGGCGTGGTGGCGATTTCGCTGGCCGTCAACCGGAAGACCGGCGCGATGATGGCGCAGCCCGTGGTCAGCGCGATGGGCTTCCTCTACGACAGCGAGCATGTCAAGATCGAGGCGGCCTGCCGCCAGCACGCGGCCAACGCGGTCGCCCGCATCGCGGCCAGCGGCAAGAAGGTGCAGGAGGCGGTTTCCTCCGGCCAGCTTCAGGGTCAGCTCCGCTCCTTCCTCTATGAGCGCACCAAGCGCCGCCCGGTCGTGATGATTAACCTGATCGAGGTCGATTCCTGACGGCGGCTTCAAAAACCGTGATTGAATAAACGCAGCGCCCGCGAGACGGTGAAAAGCCGGATCGCGGGCGTTTTTGTATGTCCTTCAAAGGCCGCCGGAACGGTGTGTGGATAACTTGTGGACGACACTGTGGATAATGTGGGGAAACCTGTGGAAAGCCTGTGCATAAACCGCGCACAGACGGCCTCCCAAAAAAGAAAAGCCCGGACGTTATCCATCGCGCGGGCGCGGGACACGTTTGGGCTTTTCGGGGAAAACATCAGACGATTCGGCGGGTTTTGTGGATAAGCCTGTCGATAACAGGGGGATAACTGTGGAAAAGGTGTGGATAAGCGGCTAAATCGAGCCGCCTAAAAGATTCAGTCGGCGCGTTTGGGGGCGAACATCGCGCCCGCACAAAGCAGAACCATCATAAACTGGAAGAAGTAGCGCGCCCGTGTTTCCCAGATGCACAGGAACAGAAAAGCGCCCAGCAGCGTCAGAAACAGCGGCGCGGCGCTCGTGTCGCGCCTGTGCACCGCCTGCGCACAGGCCATGCAGGCCAGCAGCATCTGCGCCAAAAACAGCGCCGTCGCCAGATGCGTGTACGCCCGGTTCCAGCGTCCCTGAGCGAATACGACCTGCTTGAGGGCGTTGTTCGGCTCATGCTCGTCGGCCTCAAAGATTTCGTTCAGCTCGAACGTGCCCCGGCCGAAGGTGGAGAGGTTTTTCCGGCTCAGGGAGCTGAGCAGCATATCCGGGTGATGCGCCAGCGTATAGGCGCGATCTATGAATTTCTGCCGGAGCGTCGCGTCGCGCGCCTGCGGGCTGTCAAACGAGGTGGTGAAAATCAGCCAGCCGCCGTCGCCGTATTGGCCGTAGCCCTCGTCGCTCTGCACCGGCAGACCCATCAAGACGAAATGCAGCACGGGCAGCTTGTTGTTTCGGATGTTCTCCGCGCCGAGATGCTTTTCGTTTTCGGCCTGTATCGCCGCGCCGCCGAGGGCGAAGCACAGCGCCAGCGGCACCGCCAGAATCGCCGTCAGCTTCACGCGCTTTTCAAACAGCGCCGCAATCAGGCAGGCAATCGCCGCGATCACCGTGGTGAAGCGGAGCTGCGCGCCGAAAAACGCGCTCAGCGCGAACAGCAGGGCGTAACCCGCCCGCGCCGGCAGGGTTTCCGCGTCCCGCGCCTTGAAATAGGCGAGGAGGATCATCGGAGAAAACGCGAGGGAGAACACATCGGTGTATAGCTCGGAGGTGCAGTAGAGAAACGGCAGGCAGGTGGCAAACAGCAGCAGCGCCCGCGCCTGCGCCTGCGCGCCGCCCAAACGCCTGCAAAGCCGCGCGGCGCAGAGCAGGCCGCCCGTGAACAGCAGGCTGCAAACCAGCGCCGCGCAGAGAAGCTGATCCGCGCCCAGCAGATCGGCCGCGCGGAAGATGGCGCAGAAGAGATAGATGATGCCCATGTTGTGCGGATTGCGGCCGAGGTAGATCAGCGAGCGCTCGGAGAGGCCGGGCTGATCCGCGGCCAGCAGGCGGCGCGCCGCCGAGACGCATTGCTCCAGATCCGTCATCGGGGTGAAGCGAAGCGCAAAGGCCGAAAGCATCTGCGCGGCGAAATAGAACGCGGCGAAGCCGAGCAGCATCGCGCGCTCGTGCCGCTCAAAGCAGGCCGCCTTGGCGGCGCGGCGAAGCAGGAGCAGCAGCGCGAGGCACAGCGGCGTCAGAATCGCCAGCGCCAGACGGTTTCGCTCATAGAGCGGCCACGGGGAAAGCGCCACGTTGCCCACGGTGAACAGATAGCACGGGATCATCAGCCCCATGCCGATCAGAAGAAGCGCGCGGAGAACGCCGCGTTTCGCGCGGGGCGGCGAGGTTTGAGCGCCTTGCATTTACATCCCCTCCTCTGTCTGGAGCGCGCCGTGCGCCGCGAGCAGCAGCAGCACCGTGACAAAGCCGAAGAGATACCGGCCGCGCGCCTCCCAGAGCATCAGGAACAGCGCCGCGCCGAAGAACGCGACATACAGCGTCATGTACCGCAGGCTGCCGGTCTTTGCGCCCGAGGCGGGATCGGAGCGGCGGATATCCCGAACGCAGGCGAGCAGCGCCAGCGTCAACTGGGCGAGCCAGATGCCCGTGCAGAGCGTCATGTGCAGGCGGTACCGGCTCCGCCCTTCCAGCACGAAGGAGGAGACGACGTTTTCCCGAACGGGGCCGTCGTCCAGCATTTCGGTCATGCCGTATGTGCCGTCGCCCATGAACGAGCTGTCCTTGCGCAGCGCCGCGGAAATCAGCCGGTTGGGGTAGCGCAGGGTGTAGATTTTGTCCTTCATGCGCGAGTAGATGGAGGCCATGACCTCCTCGTGCGTCGCGCCCTCCTCCATCATGCCCCAGGTGATGGCGTAATCGCCCGAAAACCCGCCGTAGGGGTTGTTGCCGGAGGGGATGGACATCATCACCCAGTGAATCGCGGGCGTGTGGTGCTGCGCGACCATCTCCGGGTCGAGCACCTCGTTTTTCATATCATGCTGAACCGCCGCCGTGCCGCCCCCGACAATCGCCGCGCAGAGCGCCGTGCAGAGCATCGCGCGCCCCGGCTTCATCTCCAGCAGCCAGACGATCACGGCCGCCATCAGCGCGATGAGCACCGTCATTTTGATCTGGCAGCCGATCAGCACCACCGCGCCGCAGGCGGCGGACAGCGCGAGCTGCGCCCCCCGGCTTTGTGCATCTTTGATGCGAAGCGCCAGATCCAGCGCCACCATGATGAACGGCACGGAGAACGTATCCGTATACAGCACGGCGGCGGCGACGTACATCGGCAGGCAGCAGGCCAGCATCAGCAGCGTCATCAGTTCGCCCTTCGCGCCGGAGAGGCGACGGGCGATGCGCAGCGTCGCGCGTGTGCTGAAGACATACAGCACGGCCTGCACCAGCACCAGCGGGTAGAATGTCTGCGTTACGCCGAGGGCAAAGATCAGCTTGTAAAAGGCCGTCAGCATCAGCGTGAAGCCCCACTGGTTGGAAAAGCGGCTCAGATAGAGGTAAAAATACGGGTAGTTATCAAAATTGCCGTCCGTGGCCAGCATCTGCGAGCTCTTGTAGAGCATGAAATTGTCGCCGCTGGGCGTGTATTCCAGCAGATAGCCCATCAGCAGGTGAACGGCGAACAGCAGCATGGTGAACGCCGGGGCGAGTATCCGCGCGGCGCGTTCCGCCCTGTCCGCGTTCATCCGGCCGACGGCGCGCCCGGCCAGCATCAGCAGCGCCAGCGCTGCCGCGTAAGCCAGCCACAGGCCGATCAGGCCGTAGCCGTAGTTTTCCCGCGCGTAGGGGAAAACCAGCACGTTGATCAGGCTGATTCCCGCAGCGAAAGCGAAAAAGCCCAAACCGCTTCTCAGGAGTTTGGTTCGCAAGGCAATCCCTCCTTCAGCCGGAGAAGCTGATACTGTCCGGCGGCATCCACAAAT
This sequence comes from uncultured Eubacteriales bacterium, assembly GCA_900542395.1. Taxonomy (GTDB): domain Bacteria; phylum Bacillota; class Clostridia; order Christensenellales; family Aristaeellaceae; genus Ventricola. The sequence continues at coordinate 26,504 of UQNM01000024.1, read as the reverse complement.
TCGTAATTCGTTTCAAAAATGGCCGCGACGCGCGCGTCGTAGGGCGGGTTAAAGGCGCGGTTGTAATAGATCACCAGCCAGCGCGGCGGGTCGGTTTCAAACGTCTGAACGATTTCGTCCATCACCGCGGGGTCGGCCTGCGCCAGCACCTCCTGAAGGAAGTAAAAGCGCATGCACGGCAGTGCCTCGGCCGCGACATACCAGCGCGGCTCGACGCGGTAGGCCATGAAGCGGTCGCGCTCGTCCTGCGGCACCTGCGCCATCAGCGCCTGCGCGTCGGCGGTGAACTGCGCCCAGTCCGCGCGCTCGGAAAGGCGCGTCCGGTTCGCCGCATGGCCGTTTATGCCCAGCCAGAGCGCGCAGCAGCAGGTCAGCACAATCGCGCTGACAGCGCGCACGCGCGGCTTTTGAATCGCGGCGAGCGCCGCCGCCATCCCCAGCACCGCCATCGGCGCGCCGAGAATCAGGTAGTGATCGTAAAACTTGCGGGAAAGGAAGGCCGCCAGCGCGCCCGCCGCCGCCGCCGCGACCATGCCCAGCGCCAGCATCGGGCTTTTTTTTCGCAGCGCCAGCGCGCCCAGACAGGCAAGCGCCGCCATCAGCATGGCCGCCAGCCCGTACCGGCTGTGCAGCAGCATGGCGACGCGCCCCGTTCCGCCCGTTTCGGCGTAGCGCATGTTGTGGATGATGGCGCCGTACCACGCGGCACGGAGCGCGCCGCGCGCCGCCAGCCAGATCACGACGGGCAGGGCGCAGAGCGCCAGCCCCGCGGCAAAGCCCGCCGCGCATTGCCCGAGCGGCGCGAATTGTTTTTTCGCCAGCAGGCAGAGCGCCAGCGTCAGCGTCAGCGCGGCCAGCGGCAGGGCGTTGTTGGCGCGCAGCAGAAACGCCGCCATCGTGCAGGCGCCCATCAGCAGCGCGGGCGCGAACAGGCGCTTCGTCCAATCCGGCTGGAGGAATACGCGCAGCGCGGCATACGCGCCCAAAAGCGTCGGCAAGCTGGCGTATTCCTCCGTCAGGTTGCCGCCGCCGACCAGCGAGCCGATCAGCGCCAGATAGAAGAGCTGCGTCACGCCGCTGTACGCGCCCAGCGTCCGCGCGATGCGGCTGACGACCCGCAGGCACAGGAACAGCGCGATCACCTGCTGGATGAACACGGCCAGCGTGCTGTAGCCGCCCGAAAAGAGCTGGGGCAGCATCTGGAGCAGGTAAAGCATCGGCCCCTTGTGGTCAAAAATCTGCGTGTACGGCGCGTAGCCCTTGGCCAGCGCCGTGCCGAGGGTCAGATACATCGCGTTGTCGCTGCCGATGCTCGGGCCGAGCGGCGTGTTGAAGGTGTAAAAAATCAGGCCGAACACAAGCGCCATCGCTGCGGAAAGCAGAACGTCGGCGGATCGCCTTTCGGTTTTCATGGCTTTTCCTCCTTGCGCGGGGACAGCAGCGCCGCGCCCAGCATGACGGGCAGGATGTAGAGAATCGGCATCAGATAGCGGATTTCGCCGCTCTTGGGGGAGAGCAGGCAGATGCCCAGCGTGCCGAAAAAGAACATATATGGCACGGCGGCGCGAAGCCCGTCGCGCAGAACCAGCGCCGCGAGCAGCAGCAGAAAGACCCAGACGACGGAATCGACGTAAAACAGCCAGCCGACGCCCGGAATCCGCCGCAGCGTGAAATAAATCCGGTTGTGCAGCTCCAGCCGCACGTCGGAAAGCGCCGGGTTTTGCCGCAGCGCAACGCCGCCCGCATCCGGCGAATTGAGGGTCAGGCAGACGATGGTGTTGCTGTCCGACGGATAAAAATAGCCGTAGATCATGTTCAGCCATGCGTCCAGATAGACGCCGGGGTGGCGCATCCCCATGCTCAGCCACGCCTGCATATACGGGCCGAGCCTGCCGGAAAGATTGGGGCTGCTCGTGTCCTTCACGGGGTCGGCCAGCCGGGGATCGTAATTCGGCACGCCGTTTTCCACGTCGAGCACCGCCGAAACGGCGCGCAGCTCCGATTCCGTCACGTCGTCGGGATAGGCGAGCAGACAGCGCGCCGTCTGCTGAAACGGCACGGAGAGCATCTCCCGCGTCTCGCCCGGAATCACGCCGAGCGCGGGCAGGAGCAGCCCGTTATACAAAACGGCGAAGACCGCCGCCGCGCCCAGCAGCGCGCCCGCCAGCCGCGCCCGAACGCCGGGATAGCTGAGCAGCAGAAACAGCGCCGCAAAGCACAGCGCGTACATCGCGGGTTTTCGGGTGAGCATCATCATCAGCGCGACGGCGAACAGCCCCGCGCAGAAGCGGCCGCTTTGCGCCGCCCGCCCGCGCGAAGCATAGAGCCGGAACATCATCGTGCCGTAGAGCAGCACAAACGGTTCGACGCTCACATCCTTGCACATGTTGAACGCATACAGCGCCAGCACGGGATAGAGCGCGACAAACAGCGCCAGCCCGATCACCGCGCCGCGCGCCAGCCCCGCCTCCCGCAGCGTGACCAGCGCATATGCCCAGCAGGCGGCCAGCGCGGCCATGCTCAGCAGGCTGTAGAGAAGCTGGCCGATGTTTGCGTCGCCCAGCAGCAGCCCCAGCTTCATAAATCCGCCATAGATGAGGGTCAGAAACACGGGATGGTGGTCGCTGAGCGCGCTGCCGTCGCCGATGTAGCTGGGGAAGCCGAAAAACTGCAAAATCTGGTCGTGCGTGTCGTAGATATTCAGCCCTGGCGCGTAGAGCAGCAGATAGGGGATGGAACCGGCGAAGATCAGCCCCGCGCAGAGCCAGAAGAGCCGGCGCTTCTCCCTTTGCGTCGCGGGCGCGCCGGCCTGCGCGTGCGCGCGGAGCGCGTCGAGCAGGCGGAAAAGCAAAACGACCGCGCAGAGCGCCGCCGCGAACAGCGCCGCCATCGCCGCCGCGCCGCGGAGCATCGTTTGGGCGTTTTTGAGCAGCAGATCGGAGGAATCCGTCGTATCATACGAATAGCCGATGGTTCTGAAAAAGGCGAACAGCGCGGCGGGAATCGCGCCCATGCCCCATTCGCGGCGCGTCGGGCGGACGGCGGCCGTCAGCAGGAACAGCAGGAAGCAGGCGATTAAAGCGCCCGCGCTGCCGGAGGAAAAATAACCGCCCAGCGCTGACGCGCAGAAAACGGAGGCGGCGAAGAGCGGCGCGAGGAAGCGGAGGCGCGGCAGCGTGATGGTCATGGCAGCCTCCTCACAGCCCCAGCGCGGCGCGCACCACGCGCATCACGCCGTTTTCGTCGTTGCTCGGAGCGATGTGACGCGCCAGCGCCTTGAGCGCCGGATGCGCGTTTTCCATGGCGTAGCTCTCGCCGACGGCCTGCAAAAGCTCGCAGTCGTTGAGATAGTCGCCGAAGGCCATGCACTCGGCGGCCGAAATGCCCAGCTTCTGCTGGATGCCGCGCATCGCGCAGCCCTTGTTCACGCCGGGTTTCATCACATCGACCCAGTGCTCGCCGGAGAGGGTGATCGACAGCGGCCCTTCCAGTTTCGCCCGCAGCGCGGGCAGCTCGTGCGTCTGTGCGTCGCCCTCGTCGTAAAAGGCGACCTTGCAGACGTCCGGCAGGCGGCCCAGCGCGGTCAGATCCGCCACGACCTCGACGCTGGGGTAGTACATGCGCGTGCTGCGGATGAATTCATCCGACGCGGTCTTTTCAATCAGCGCCACGCCCGCGCGGCAGACGACGGGATAAACGCCCTCAAGCGATTTCGCCGCTGTCACGACGCCCGAAATAAAGCTCGGGTCGATGGGGTCGATGAGCACGCGCTGGTCGCGCTGCATGACCAGCGCGCCGTTTTCGCAGATAAAGAGCATATCGTCGGCGTATGCGTCGAAATCGCGGCGCAGGGAGGCGTATTGCCGCCCGCTGGCGACGCAGAAGAGCACGCCCTTTTCCTTCAGCTTGGCGATGACCTCGGGCAGCTCGGCGGGCAGGCGCTTGGCGCTGTCCAGCAGGGTGCCGTCCATATCGCAGGCAATGAGTTTTATCATATCGTGTTCCTTTCTGATGGCGCGCGCGGCGCTCATCGTACGGGGGCGCGCCGCGCGGGTCTCGCGTCGTCCTTGAGAATGGCGTAAAGCGCCACATCGACGAATTTCCCCTTGTTGTAGAGCCGCTGGCGCAGAACGCCCTCCCTGCGCATGCCGCATTTTTCCATGACGCGGCCGGAGGCGGGGTTGTCCAGCTCGTGCTGCGCCTCGATGCGGTTGATATCCATCGCGTCAAACGTGTAATCAATCACACGCCGGAGCGCCTCGGTCATGTAGCCGCCGTTCCACATCCACTTGGCCAGCGAATAGCCGATTTCCACGCTGGCGTTGTCCATGTCGTAATTCATGTAGCCGATGGTGCCGACCAGACGGCCGGTTTTCTTATCGACGATGCCCCAGCTGCTCGGCTCGTCGGCGCGGTAGCGGCGGGTCATGTAGCGGCAATAATCCTTGGCCTCGCCGATGTCCTTCTGCGCCGACCAGAGCACATGGCGCGCCACATCCGCGTCGCGGCTGTATTCAAAAACATCCTTCGCGTCCTTCATGGTCATGCGGCGCAGGGTCAGGCGCGGGGTTTCCAGCGTCGGCATGGAGAAAAGGCCGTATTCATTCGGGGTAAACATATCGCTTGATTCCCTTCGTTAAAGCCGGTTTTGGGTTGGCGCGGCGAGATGCGCGCAGCCGGTTCTTCTTATTATACACGAATCATCTCAAAAGCGAAACCCCTTGCCCCTGAACGATTTTTTTCTTGCGGAATTTTCGGATATCGTTTATACTCAATATGGAAAAAGAATGTTTTGGGCTGAAAGGGAGTGCGTTCCATGAAAAAAATCGCTGTGCTTTTGCTGACCGCGCTGCTCGCGCTTGCCGCCGGGGCTGCGACGGCCGAAAATGAGAAGCCCGCCGCCCTGCCGTCGGCGGAGACCGCGTGGCCGGAGCTGGAGAGCATCCGGGCGCTTTTGGACGACGATATTCAGCGGATCGAGGCAGCCACCTATACCGAGGGCGGCACGGGGCGGTTCGTCTTTACGGACAGCGCCGCCATCGCCGAGATTCACGCGCTCTGCTGCGCGCTGTCGCTCGGCGCGGAGACGAACATCGGCGTGGCCGACGACGGGCTGACGCTCGCGTTTGTCACGGCGGAGGGCGAGACGGCGCTGCACTTTGAGGGCAGATATGCCGTCGTCGGCGAAAAGCGCTATGAAACGGAGCAGCTCGGCGCGCTGAAAAAAGACCTGAGGGAGCGGATTCAAAACGAGATTTTTGCGTCCGAATAAAGCGCGGCGCGCCGTTTTTCGCCTTACTTGCCAAAGTGCGCCAATCCGTGTATAATATAGGGGTTAAAGATACAGCCCCGGGCGACCGGCAATCATAAGGAGGATCATCATGGCAGAAGAGAGAATGCTCATCACGGGTGGGCAGCGGCTGGAGGGAACCGTGCGCGTCAGCGGCGGCAAGAATACTTCGGTCGCGGTGATTTCCGCCTCGATCCTCAGCGAAACGCCCTGCGTGATCGAAAATCTGCCGAACATCGAGGACGTCAACGTTTCGGTGGAGACGCTGCGCCATCTGGGCGCGAAGGTCAACTGGGACCCCGACACGGGCGTGATGGAGGTCGATTCCAGCACCATCGACCGCACGGATGTGCCGCTGGAGCTCTGCCGCCGGATGCGCGCGTCGTCGTATTACATCGGCGCGCTGCTGGCGCGCTTCGGCCGGGCGCAGGTGCCCCTGCCGGGCGGATGCGACATCGGGCGCAGGCCGATCGACCAGCACATCAAGGGCATGCGCGCGCTCGGCGCGAAGGTGGAGACGACGCGCGGCCTCGTCGTGGCGCAGACGGACGGGCTGATCGGCTCGGATGTGTTCATGGATATGGTCACCGTCGGCGGCACGATCAACGTCATGCTGGCGGCCTCCCGCGCGAGCGGCACGACGACGATCTACAACGCCGCCAAAGAGCCGCACATCGTCGATCTGGCGAACTTCCTCAACTCGATGGGCTGCCGCGTCAAGGGCGCGGGCACGGATGTGATTCGCGTTCGCGGCGTGGAGCGGCTGCAAAGCCGCCGCCCGTATGCCGTCATTCCGGATCAGATCGAGACGGGTACGCTGATGATCGCCGCCGCCGCGACGCACGGCGATGTGACGATCTGCGGCTGCATCCCCACGCACATGGAGGCGCTGACCGCCAAGCTGCTGGAGATGGGCGCGCGCGTGGAGGAGCGGGACGACGCGATTCGCGTCCGTTCGATCGGCGACCACCGCGCGGTGACGTTCAAAACGCAGGTCTACCCCGGCTTCCCGACCGATTTGCAGCAGCCCATGAGCGCGCTGCTCTGCACTGCGACGGGCACATCGACCGTGGTGGAAAACATTTTCGAATCCCGCTTCCGCCACCTGTCGGAGATGGAGCGCATGGGCGCGCGGGTGCGCATCTATGAGCAGACCGCCGTGATCGAGGGCGTGCCCCAGTTGCACGGCGCGGCCGTCGAGGCCACCGACCTGCGCGCGGGCGCGGCGCTGGTGATCGCCGGATTGATGGCGCAGGGCACGACCGAAATCTATAACACGCATTTCATCGACCGCGGCTATGAGCATCTGGAAGAGAAGCTCAACAGCCTCGGCGCGAAGATTTCCAGAACGAGAGAATGAGCTTTGAAGTCGCCGAACGAAATCGGCGATTTTTTGTTTTTCGCCGAAAATTTCGCTTGACAACTTATCAGATATGTGATATCTTGTGAGTGAAAGAGAGCTGGTGGATTTGAATCTGGTCGAACAGGCAACGCAGGAAATCAAAAACATGATTATCGCTGGTCGGTATGACGAAGAAGGGTATCTACCCAGCGAGGGCGAGATGAGCGCTCTCTTTGGAGTCAGCCGGGCGACGGTGCGCGAGGCTGTCCGTAGTATGGAAGTGCGCGGATTTGTTCAGCGGATTCATGGCAAAGGTGTGAAAGTCGTCGATAACGGCGTAAACAGTTTGGCGCAGTCCCTCTCCGACCTGATGGTGATGGGTGGTTGCTCGCTCAAGGATATCATCGAGGTTCGTCACATTATCGAAACCTCAGCAGCCAAGCGCGCGGCTTTCCGCGCGACGGGAGCGGATATTGAGCAGATGCGTCGAGCTGTGGAGGAGATGGAAGCGGCCGGGCAAATGGATGAGGCCTATATCCAGTCCGACTTCGCGTTTCACATGGCGATGATCCGCGCTTCCGGTAATCCTGTACTCGTCGCAATTTTTGAGGCGTATACACCATTGCTGACGGATACTATCAAGGCAGCTTCTCAAGGTGAAGAGGTCATCGAGCGAAAATACCATTTTCACCGCGACATTTTAGAAGCGATTGTTGCGCAAGACCGTGTTCGCGCGGGCGAGGCGATCAAGCGCCATCTGAGCGCGACGGAAGAAAACGCTCATGTTCAGGTTCTGGAAAAAGAAGAGTGAGCCCTCTTCTTTTTGCTACAACTTATCAGATATCCGATAAGTCAAAAGAGTTATATATTTACAGGGTGGGGAGGAATGTTCATGAAGATTCAGAACGTCATTGTTCATGTCATCCAGGCGCCGCTTGGCGGAGAAAACGATCAATTCTGTTTTTCTCAGGGCTGGGTGACCTGCCGAAGCTCCGTTATCGTCGAGGTTATCACGCAGGACGGCGAAAGCGGCTTTGGCGAGTGCATGTGCCATGGCCAACAGCCGCCGCAGATTGCGGCTGCGTTTATCGAAAACTGTTACAAGCCTATCCTTTTGGGGCGCGACATCTACGACGTGGAAGTGCTCTGGGAGGAATGTTACAACCGCTCCCGCCCCTTCGGCCAGCAGGGCGCAGCGATTAATGCGCTCAGCGGCGTAGACATCGCGATTTGGGACAGCATTGGTCGACATTTGGGCAAGCCGGTCAGCAAGATTATCGGCGGCAACTTTCGTAACCGGGTTCGCGCTTATGCAACCGGCTTTTATCGCCGGAAAAACGGTGTCTATCCTGAGGACGCTATTCGCGAGGCAGATGGGTATATTGCCAAGGGCTTTACGGGTATGAAGCTCAAGACCGGCTTTGGGCCGGAGAATGATATCGCCTATATCCGCGCGTTGCGCAAAGCAGTCGGTCCGAATATACGCCTGATGGCTGATTTTAACTGCGCGTATAACCAAGCGGTTGCCCGTCGGATCATCCTTGAGCTGGAGGAGGAAAAGCTTGAATTCTTTGAAGAGCTGCTTGCGCCGGAGGATATCAACGGCTACGCGGCCATCCGCAATCTGACGGGTTCGTATATCGCGGCAGGCGAAAACTTGTTTGGCAAAGCGACTTATAAGCTATGGCTGGAAAAGGGCGCGCTGGATATTTACCAGCCAGATCTCTGCTCCAGCGGTGGTTTTACCGAATTGAAAAAGATTGCGGCGATTGCGCAGGCATATAACACCATGGTCATTCCGCATGTCTGGGGTTCGGGCGTCGGCCTTGCCGCGTCTCTGCAATATATCGCAAGCCTGCCGACTGCACCGCTCTCGCTTACACCGGTCGAGCCGATGCTGGAGTACGACCAGTCTAGCCATCCGTTCCGTCTGGATTTAATTCGCGATGGAATCGAGTTCACCGATGGCTTTGTCAAAGTTCCTGATACGCCTGGAATCGGCGTAGAAATAGATCGAAAGATCCTCGACAAATTCCAAATCAACTAATCGACCACAGGAAAAGGAGAAAATCACCATGAAAAAAGCTATTGTCTGTATTCTGGCTCTCGCGCTTGTGCTGGCCGCGTCTCTCGCCCTCGCTGATCAAAAAATAACGCTGATGTTGGGCAACAGTCAAGCGGATTCTCACCCGTGGAACCGCGCGATAGAGGATATGATCCGCCTTGCGGACGAGTATTCTGACGGCCGCATTGAAATTATCAACTACCCGAACGCGACGCTTGGCAACGAGAACGAGATGTTTGAAAGCATGATGCATGGCACAATGGATATGTGCATCGTCGATCCGACGGTGGGCAACACCTACGCCAAGGAGCTGGAGCTGTTCTCCCTGCCGTTCCTTTTCCGCAATTACGAGCACTGGGAAGCGGTTCTGGATGGCGAAATCGGCCAGGATTTCTCCAACCTGATTCTGGAAAAGACCGGCTCAGTCAAGATCATGGCCTACTGGGGCGGTTCCACCCGCAATGTGCTGGCTGTCAAAGCGCCGGTACTCAGCATTGACGATCTTCAGGGCTTTAAACTGCGCCTCGCGGCTTCTGAGCTGAAGTTCTCCGTCTGGGAGGCGGTTGGCTGCCTGCCTGTGACCATTGCTTTCGGCGAGACATATTCTGCGCTGGCCTCCGGTCTCTGCGACGGCATGGAAAACGAATTTCCATCCATTCTCTCCGCAAAATTCTATGAGCCTGCGCCCTATATTACCCTCACCGAGCACGAAATCACCGTGCGCCCGCTGTTTATGAATGCCGACGTGTTTAACAGCATGGATGAGGAACTGCAGGCTGCGCTGCTCAAGGCGATCGACGAGGCGACCGTGCTTGCCCGACAGTATGAAAAGGAGCAGGGTGAGGTTGCACGCGATCAGATGGTCAACGAATACGGCGCATCTCTCTACGAAATCGACAAGCAGCCCATCATCGACGCGACCGCCGAGGTTTTCTCCTCCTTTGGTAAAGCCAACGGCTTGACGGAGATGATCGAACGGATTCAGGCGCTGTAAGGTTTGCTGGAGGGAGGTGGTACTGCCTGCCGCCTCCCCCATTTTTCCAAGCTTGACGCTGAGTGGCGGCGCGAATCGCCTGCCCGGAGGTTTGAAATGAAGAAGCTGTTTGACGGCGTTCAAAAGGTCTGCCATGCGTTGCTGTTTCTATTTGTTGTAATTCTGGTTTCGGTCACGTTTTGGCAGGTTTTTTGTCGCTTTGTTCTGAAAATTCCATGTTCCTGGGCGGAAGAGGTAGTTCGTCTCGCCTTTGTCTGGCTGATTTTTGTTGGCTCTGCGCTGGCTGTTCGTGAGCGCACACACCTTTCGCTGGATATGCTGACCAACCGCTTTAAGGGCACGGCCAAACATATCAGCAATATCTTCGTTCTGGCTGCGATTCTGGCGATTGCCGTAGTCATGCTGATTGGCGGGGTGGATTATGTCTCCCGTAGCGCTAGCAAGACGATGGTCACCCTGCAGCTGCCCGCCAACTGCACGTATGTCAGCATCCCGATTTCGGCGTTCTTCATGATCGTTTTCGGGCTTGAGCAGCTCGTGCTCGAAATCCGCAGCTGGAAAGAGGAGGGAAAAGCATGAATCCCATTGCCATCGCCATTCTGCTGGGCGGTATGATCGTCTTCATGCTGCTCGGCATTCCGCTTGCGTTCTCGATCTTCGGCATTTCGACGGTCGTGCTGACGCTGTTCACCCGTCTGCCTCCGTGGCAGCTCATTCAGCGGTTCCTTGGCGGCGTGGATAGCTTTGTGCTGACCGCCATCCCGTTCTTCCTGCTCTGCGGTAACATTATGAATTCTGGCAAGATCACGGATAAGTTGATCGAGCTGGCGATGACGCTGGTGGGCCATATCCGCGGCGGTCTGGCGCATGTGAACGTGCTGGTCAGCCTGTTGTTCGGCGGCGTTTCCGGTTCGGCCGTTGCTGACACCTCTGGTATCGGCACGGTGCTCATTCCGTCGATGATCAAGAAGGGCTACACCAAGTCCTTCTCCGTTGCGGTTACGGCGACTTCTTCGGTGCTTGGACAGATCATTCCGCCCAGCCTGATCATGATCATCTATGCTTCCACGGCGAACGCGAGCGTTCAGGCGCTGTTCATCGCGGGTATCCTGCCGGGCATTCTCTTTGCACTGGCGATGATGTTGGTCAGCTATGTCTATGCGCTGATCTACGATTACCCGCGTGAGGAGAAGCGCTCCTTCCACGATTTCCTTCATGCGGTGAAAGAGTCCTTCCTTGTATTGCTGATGCCGGTGATCATCATCGGCGGCGTGCTCTCCGGTGTCTGCACGGCGACAGAAAGCGCAGTCATCGCGGTGATTTATAGCCTAATCATCACGCTGTTTGTCACCAAAACGCTGACGTTCAAGGATTTGATTCCGCTGTTCATTGATACCGCGAAGGGAACGGCGACTAGCCTACTGTGCATCGGCGCGGCTTCTTCGTTTGGGTATCTGGTTTCCTATTTCCGCACGAGCGTCTATGTACAGCAAATGATGGAGGCGATGCAACTGGGTCAGATCGGCTACATCCTATTTGTCACCATGTTGTTCATGGTGCTGGGCTGCTTTATGGATGCGACGCCGGCGATTGCAATTTTCGTTCCCATTGTTTTGCCGGCGGGTCTTGCGTTGGGACTCCATCCCGTGCATATCGGTATGATTATCTGTCTCGTGCTCGCGCTGGGTATGGTCACGCCGCCTTACGGCTTGTGCCTGCTACTTGGATGTCAGATTGCCAAGATTGAACCGCAAAAAACCTTCAAGGATCTATTTATTATGCTGGGCGCGGTCATCGTCGTTTACTTCATCGTGGTGCTTCTGCCCGATCTGGTGCTCTGGCTGCCGCGACTGCTCGTACCTAAATATGTCTGAGAAAAACACCTAAGCCATCCGAAAGGGTGGCTTTTTGTGCTCCGAAAACAGCCATTTTGCGCCGCATATTCCCAAACTTTATAGGAAAGGCACAAAAAAACGCATGATTTATTGACACTTGGAAATGTTTGGCGTATAATTATGATCATCAAAATAATCGTTTGAGGGAGGGGACATTCTATGTTGAAAAAAGTGATTGCTCTATCGACCGCGGCCATGATTCTGCTGACGCCGATGAGCGCAAGCGCCGTGACTTGGAGACAAATCGCCAGCGGGCTGCAAACTTCCAACACGTTTAAGGAAGACAAGCTGACCGTTACGAAGGATGGGGACACCTATACCTTTACGGGCGGCGAGATTGAGTTTAATATGGGTGGAGGGTTTTCAGGCAGTTTCCAAAAGGGAGGAAGTTTCTTCTTTAACGGCGTTCAAATTGCATATGTGGACATAACCGCGGACAATGAAAAATACTACGTCGTTTTGGATAAAGACACAAAAGTTGAAAACGTGTGGATGTCTACCAAGGGGAATGGCGAAGTCAAACTCGTCAACGAAGGCGTTATCGGCGACGGAGAGTATACCAGCGTATTTGTCTATGAAAACGGCCATCTGACGAATAGGGGTACGCTGAAGGCAGCCGAGGATGAATATTATCCGGCGGTAGACCAAGATGGGGAAACAAAGGGTCAGAAAGTTTCAAATATCTCGGCCTATACAAGTGATTTTGTGCAAGCCGGAACGCAGGAAGAAGCAGAGAAGCTGGTTGACCGCAGATTCTCCTTCGAAACGCCCGGTACATACAACGTCATCGTGACGCTGACTTGGGAAGACGAAAACGGAGAGCATTGGAAGGACTTTATCGTGACCCGAACCGTCGGCGAGGACGAAGGCCCGAGCGAGGAAGAAATTCGCCACGACATGGAAATGAAGCGTCAGGCTGAGGCCATCGGCGGCGTATACGGCAGCCCGTATTGGATCAAGCAGCTCTATCTGGGCTACCACAGCTACAACCTGCGCCTGCTGATCGACGGCCAGCCGGTGACGATGCGCGAGCGCCTGAACTGGAACGCGGATAAGAGCAAGGGCATCAGCCTGCGCGTCAATACCGTCGCGCCGGAGAAGCTGACGATGCGCTTTGACGAAAAGGTGCTGGAGGTCTTTGAACGCACGAACATCACGACCGTGACCCTGCTGGATAAGAATGGCGCGGCGGTGATGCAGTACAACGTTTCCGACCTGCGCGCGGCCTACGATCAGTACGGCCTCAACGACGCGGATCAGCTCGTCGTCGGCGGCGTGGATGACGACGTGATGAAGATCGGCGCGGACGGCCAGCTCGTGCCGGTGGAATAACGCCGTATGGGTTTGTAAATCTCAGACATCATAGGAAAAGGGATCGCGGCAAAAATCGCCGCGACCCCTTTTTGTTGGCCGTAAATTTTTCGGACTTCGGCGGAAGCGCAGCTCGCTTTCATCTTCGCCGCAGACCCTTGGGATAGTGGTTTTTCATCAGGCCGCCCGCCTGCTTGCCCCAGCCGAGCGAAACGCCCTCGCAGCAGAGCAAGGTGTAGCCGCCGGGCAGGTCGCCGAGCGACAGCGTTTCGCCCGCCTGATAGGCCAGTGCCTGCGTCTGCGTCAGGCTTGCGGTTCGCGCGGCTTCCTCCGGGTGCAGCGCCATGGCCAGCGCGTGATCCGGCTCGCTGCGCTTTCCCTCCGCATGCGCGAGCAAAAGCCCCGTGCGCAGCACGCGCAGGCCGCTGAGTTGCTCGATGGAAATCCCCTCCGGCAGCATCCAGAGCGCGTCGCCCGCCGTATACAGCCGCTCCGGCGCGAACGCACCGGAAAACACATCCGGCAGGGCGATGGGCGCGGGCGCTTTGCCCCTGGCGGCGGCGCGGGCGGGCGCTTTCCGCTGGGGAACGGCCTGAACGGGCGCGTCGGCTTTTTTCAGGCGGCTGACGAAATGCCCTTCGCCGCGCATCTCGTGCGGATAGAGGTGCAGATAGCCGTCCTTCGCCTCGGGCAGACCCGGCAGGGCGAACGGCACGAGCGAAAATTCCGGGTGTAGCGCCAGAAAGCGCCGGAGCACGCCCTCGTTCTCCGTGTCGTTGAACGTGCAGGTGGAATAGACCATCGTGCCGCCGGGGCGGAGCATCTTCGCGGCCTGCGCCAAAATCTCCATCTGGCGGTCGGCACAGTGGCGCGGGGCGTCGGCGTCCCATTCGTCGCGCGCTTCCGGCTGGCGGCGGAACATGCCCTCGCCGGAGCAGGGCGCATCCACCAAAATGCGGTCGAAAAACGCGGAGAAGCGCGGCGCGAGCGCATCCGGCATGGCGCTGAGCACGACGGCGTTGCGAACGCCCATGCGCTCGATGTTGCGGGAGAGAATCTGCGCGCGGCTGGGGATGGGCTCGTTGCAGCAGAGCAGCCCGCGCCCCGCCATCAGCGCGGCGATCTGCGTGCTCTTGCCGCCGGGCGCGGCGCAGAGGTCGAGCACCCGCTCGCCGGGCTGGGGATCGAGCGCGGTGACGGCGGTCAGGGCGCTCGGCTCCTGCATGTAAAACAGGCCGCCCTCGTGCAGCGGCGACAGGCCGGGGCGCGCGTCGCCCTCGACGAAATACGCGCCCTTCGCCCACGGGACGGGCGCGCCGAGCCCCTCGATGGGGCAGGGCGGCGTTCCATCCGGGCGGAGGAGCAGGTTGACGCGCAGCGCGCGGGTATACGGCTGATTCAGCGCGTCAAGATACGCAAAAAAGCCTGCTTCACCGAGCAGGCGCTTCATTTGTTCTTCGAATTTTTTCGGCAATGGCTGCATATTACATGACGTTCTCCTGCGGGTTATTGGGGGAAACATGATCGCGCACGCGGACGGCGCACAGGCGGCGGCGCTCGTCGATGCCGGATTCCACAACGTAGAATTTGCCGACGGAACAGGCCGAGTTGAACACGGATTCCGTCGTGGTCAGGATGCAGAACACGTTTTGCGATGTGCGCGAAACCATGTGGCGAAAGACCACGTTCGGCGGGATCAGCCCCGCGCGCTCAATCTTCCGGGCGAAGCGGCGATAGGCGGTGTTGGCGCGCGCCGCATCGTGAAAGACGTCGGGCGAAAGCACAAGCCGACAAAGCCCGCCCTCGATCTGGCTGGACGTCTGATAGCGCCCCTCCCAGGGGCGATCCTCAGGCCAAGCGACGATATCGACAATCGCCCTGCCCGTTTCAATCGTTCTCACCTGTTTGCCTCCTTCCGTCGTATCCAAAACCGTTTGGCAGAAAAACAAACCTTTCTGTGTATATGTTCATAATTGATTATAACACGGACGCTTTGCGCGGACAAGGAAAAAAGCAAAATTCCCATGATTTTACGGCAAAAACGGCGTAAATCATGGGAAAATTCGTGAAATCAGGCGGTTGCGGCGGAAATGGCGGCGACGCAGCCCTCGCCGACGGCCTTGGCGACTTGCAAAGGCAGGCCGGTGCAGTCGCCCGCGGCGAACACGCCAGGCAGATTCGTCTGCATCCTGCGGTCTACGCGGATGAACGCGCCGTCCATCTCAAGCCCCGGCAGCAGCGCGGAGAGCGCCGCCGCCTCGCGGAAGATGAACACGCCGTCAAACGGCAGGTCTTCGCCCCCGGCGCGAAGGCCGGAAACGGAAGCCTCGCCCAAAATCGCCTCCGGCTTTTGGCCGCTGACGACGATGCGGGGATCGAGCGCGTCCTCCGGCTTGCCGAAATAGACGACCTCGCGGCAGAGCCCGGCGAGGAAATTGGCCTCGCTCACGGCTTCCGGCCCCTGCGCGATCACGGCGACGCGCTTGCCCCGGTAGAGCATGCCGTCGCAGGTGCCGCAATAGCTGACGCCGCGCCCGAGCAGCTCGTTTTCGCCGGGGAGCAGCTTGGGCTGCTTGGCGCCGGTGCAGAGGATGACGCGCCGCGCCTCGATGAAATCCGCGCCCAGCGAGAGCGCGAACGAATCGCCCATGGCGATCACCTGATGGACGACGCCGGGGCGCAGCTCCGCGCCCAGCGCCTGCGCCTGATTCGCCATGGCGCTCAGCAGGTCGCGCCCGGAGATATCGGGCAGGCCGGGATAGTTGGCGACGTGCTCCGCGCGGGCGAGCCAGCCGGTATTCTGGCCGATGACGACGACGGATTGATCGCGCTTTCTGGCGGTGATGGCGGCGCTGTATCCGGCCGGCCCCGCGCCGATGACGGCGATATCGATCATGCGTCAGCCTCCGCCGGGGCAAGGCGAACCTCGTGCCCGTGCAGCATGACGGTCAGCGCTTCGCCGGAAAGCAGCTTCAGCCCCGTGCCCTCGCGGGAGACGCTGACCTCGATCAGCCGACCGCGGTAAACGATCTTGAAGGCATAGCCGTCCCACCCGTCGGGGAGCTGCGGGTCAAAGCTCAGGCTGCCGGTCAGCGTGCGCATGCCCGCAAAGCCCTGCACGATGGAAAGCCAGCTTCCGGCCATCGAGGTGATGTGCAGGCCGTCGCAGGTGTCGTTGTTGATGTTATCCAGATCGAGGCGCGCCGTGCGGCGGTACAGCTCCTGCGCTTTCTCCAGCTTGCCCAGACTCGCGGCCAGAATGCTGTGCACGCACGGGGACAGGCTCGACTCGTGCACGGTCATCGGCTCATAGAAATCGAAGTTGCGGCGGATGGTCTCCTTGTCGTAGAGGGGCTCGAGGAAATACAGCCCTTGCAGCACGTCGGCCTGCTTGATGAAGCAGGAGCGCAGAATCCGATCCCAGCTCCACTTCTGGTTCAGCGGGCGATCCGCCGGGGAGAGCGCGTCGGCGGGCATCAGATCCTTGTCAAGGAAGGTATCGTGCTGCACGAACACGCCCAGCTCCTCGTCATAGGGCAGGTACATCTTTTCGCTGATCTCGCGGAAGCGGCGGATCTCCTCGGCGTTCACGCCGAGCGTCTGCGCCTTTTCGCGCGGGATGAGCATGAGCTGCTCGGCGGTGTAGGCCAGCTCCCACGCGGTCATGCGGTTGGTGTACCAGTTGTTGTTGACGTTGTTTTCGTATTCGTTCGGGCCGGTTACGCCGTGGATCATGTATTGATTCGCGTGCTTGGAATAATGCACGCGCCCCGCCCAGAACCGCGCGATGCCCAGCAGCACGTCGATGCCGTATTGATCGAGGTAACTGCGGTCGCCGGTGTACTGCGTGTAGGCGTAGATGGCGTAGGCGATGGCGTTGTTGCGGTGAATCTCCTCGAAGGTGATTTCCCACTCGTTGTGGCACTCGACGCCCGTGAACGTCACCATCGGATAGAGCGCGCCCGGCAGCCCCTGCTGACGCGCGTTGTGGTACGCGCCGTCGATTTGCAGCCAGCGGTATTTGAGCAGGTTCTGCGCGACTTCCTCGCCCGCGATGGCGGTGTACATAGGCAGGCAGTAGGCCTCCGTGTCCCAATAGGTCGCGCCGCCGTATTTTTCGCCGGTGAAGCCCTTGGGGCCGATGTTGAGCTGCGCGTCCTCGCCATAATAGGTGGAGAAGAGCTGGAAGATGTTGAAGCGGATGCCCTGCTGGCCGGCCACGTCGCCGTCGATGCGCACGTCGGCCTTTTCCCAGCGGCGCGCCCACGCGCGCTCCTGCTCGCGGCGCAGCGCGTCGTAGCCCGCTTCCTGCGCGCTGAGCACGCCCGCCGTCGCGGCGCCGGTCAGCTCGTCGTCCTTGTGGTCGCGGTCGGTCGCCACGCAGACGAACTTGTCGCAGCCGACGGTCTGCCCGGCCTCGACGTCGAAGACGAACTTGCGGGAGACGCAGCCCTCCTCGACGGTGACGCGGTTCTTCTTCGGCTTTTCGGTCGGCACGGCGGCCATCGCGCCGCAGATGGCGAAGCGCGGCGTGCCGAAGGGGTTTTCGCGGGTGCGGGTGCGCACGGTGAGCACGCCGTTTTTATCCTCGTCCTCGCCCTCGAAGAGCCAGAAGGTCTCGTCGTAGTTGGAATCCTCGTTGCGCACGTCCGCGTCGATGGCGGGGATCAGCGCAACCTTGCAGTCGTAATCCGCCGTCACGCGGCAGCGCAGCGCCATCAGCTCCGGCCTCGCCACGGAAACGAAGCGCTCGAAGGAGACGCGCACCGTGCCCTTTTCGCGGCGGATGACAAATTCGCGGGTGAGCACGCCCGCGCGCATATCCAGCACGCGGGAGAAGGAAACCACGTCGTCTTCGTACAGATCGACGTCCTCCCTGTCGATGCGAACGCGCAGGGAGATGATGTTCATCGCGTTGATGACCTTGCCGAAATACTGCGGGTAGCCGTTTTTCCACCAGCCCACGCGCGTCTTATCCGGGAACCAGACGCCCGCCAGATAGGTGCCGCGGTGGCTGTCGCCGGAATAGCGCTCTTCAAAGTTGCCGCGCATGCCCATGTGGCCGTTGCCGATGGAGGTCATGGATTCGGACAGGCGCATGTCGTCCTTGTGCAGCTCGGTTTCAATCAGCCGCCAGGGATCAAATTCAAAAATTGTTTTCATGGTGATATCCTCACGATACAGCTTAAAAAATTCCATCTATCATACAGCATGCCCCTGGGAGGACAGCGGCCATGCCATATTTCAAAAAAAGCCGCAAGCTGATTGCGGCCCTTTAGTTAGTCGTTTTCCTGATGAACGATCGGGATTTTGACGACCACCTTGCGGTAGTGCTTCTGGAACTCGTGATGGCAGGCGGCCTTGTGGCCGTCGCTGGGGAACATCACGTAGAACATGCCCGGTCGGATGGAGACAGACGTCGATGTGCCGGCATAGAAATAGTTGTCGTGCTCCGGGTCGTCCGTCGTCGCGTTCAGCTCCTGAATATGCGCCCAGGACATGCGCTCGCCGCCGGCGATGCAGTATTGAAGGTCGATGTATTTCTTGTGGGCTTCCAGCGAAACGGTGTCCATCTGGCGGGTGTCGCCCTCGGAAACCGTCGCGAACAGGCCGTTTTCAAGCTCGTAACGGCCGGGCTCGAGATCGGGCGCCTCAGCGAGGAACGCGAACGCCAGCTCCATATCGGGATGAAGCGGGTAATAACGCTCCTGTTCCTCGATGCGGTCAATAATCACGGGGGATCAGCCTCCTTCATTCATTGCGTGTTTTTGCGTGTCTGCGTATAGAAAATGGCGTAATATTCAGCCGTGTGCGAAAGGGTTGCCTCCGGCCGGCCCTTTCGGAAGCCCGCCGGGCTTCAGCCCCTTTATTATAAGGCAATATGAATGCAACGTCAAGCCAAAGGTTATGCAAAAAGGCCAAAGCCTCACGCGCCCGCGGCCATGGCCGCGGCCTGCCGCGCCGCGTCCTCCACCAGCGCCTGCATGCTGACCCCGTGCGCGCCCGCGACATGGGTGCCGCAGCGCTCGGTGGGCACGAGAATCCGGGTCGCGCGGCTGGAGCCGACGCTGGCGGCCATGTCGCCGGTGATTTCGCCCATCATGGAATCCTTGAGCACCAGCGCGATGGGCGCGATGAGGATATCCGCGTTCTGCGCCGCCCAGCGGACGGCGTTTTCGCCGGTTGCGCCGCGCTGCGCCCCGGCCTTGAGCATGGCGGCGGTCGCCATGGCGTTGGTGCCCACGCAGAGGAGCTGTGCGCCCTGCGGCAAGAGGGGCAGAAGGGCGGAAATGATGGCGCGGCCGATGCCGCCGCCCTGTCCGTCCAAGACGATAATGGTCATATGAAAGCCTCCGTCGTTTGATTGAGGGGAGAACGGTTACATCCGGGCGGCCGTTCATCGCCGCCCCGAAGGAAAAGCGCGTCAATCCGCCGAAACCGAACAGGACAAAAGGAAGGGGAAGGGAAACGGACGGGCGCGCCGCGAAAAGCGCTTGTATTCGTTTAGTTTACAGGTTTCGGGCGCGGCTGTCAAGCGGCAGAAAATTGCGCGGCAGGCGCGCAATTTCATTGAAAAGGGACGCATCTTGTGTTATACTGAGCTGACAAATGTAACCGTCGCGCGGGCGCGAAAGCGCCGGATGCGCGCGGAATCACGGGGGAAAGGGAGACGGTCATGCGAAAGAAACGCGGATGGCGGCGCGCCGCGGCGCTCGCCCTGTCGGCCGTGCTGCTTGCGGGCACGGCGCTGGCGCTGTACGACGCGATATGGCCGCAGCAGAGCGGCACGGACGTGCTGACCTCCAAGAGCCTCGTGGTGGACGCGGGCAACGCGGCGCAGGGCTATATTCTGGCGCACGGCAAGGAAAACAAAAAGCGGCTCAAGCTGCGCGTGACGCAGGGGCAATATAAGCTGACCTATGATTTGAACACGGCGGGGGAATACGAGGTCTTTCCGCTGCAGCTCGGTGATGGCAGCTACACGGTGGAGCTGTTTGAAAACGTCTCCGGCAAAAAATACGCCGCGGAGGGCAAGGTGACGGTGAGCGTCAAGCTGGACAACCCCTACGCGCCGTTCCTCGGGCCGAACCAATACGTCCATTATACGCAGGATACCGAGGCCGTCAAGACCTCCTACGCGCTTTGCGATGGCATGACGGACGATCGGGAGATCTTTGAGACGATTCGCGGCTACATCAAGGCCAATTACATGTATGATTACGTGAAGGCGGCGACGGTTGCAGGCGGCACCCTGCCGGACATCGACGGCTGCTATGAAAAGAAAATGGGAATCTGTCAGGATCTGGCGGCGCTGGCGGCCTGTATGCTCCGCGTGCAGGGCGTGCCGACGCGGCTGATGGTCGGCTATGCCGGAAAGATGTACCACGCATGGAACAGCGTCGTCATCGACGGCGAGGAGGTGCTCTACGACCCGACGCTCGAGCTGAGCGCCATCGAGAGCGGGCAGACCTACACCACGGAGCGGTATTATTGAACGCGGCGGCCGCGGAAAACCGAGCGGAAAAGCGCGAAATTTCGAATGTTCGATTCGAATTCGAAAGGAAAGGATGCACATCATGGCAAGCAAGGATCACGGCCTGACGCCCATCGAGCTGAGCAGCTTCTGCTCGGAAATCGCCCTGATGCTGGGGGCGGGCATGCCGCTTTACGCGGGCATGGAGGCGCTTGAAAAGACGTATGAGGACGACGCGCACGCGGCGCTGTATCGCGGCGTCAGCGAGACGCTGACGCAGACCGGCTCGCTGCGCGACGCGCTGGAGAGCGCGCACGCTTTCCCGACCTATCTGGTGGAGATGTGCGGCGTGGGCGAGCGAACGGGCCATCTGGAGGATGTGATGCAGGGGCTTTCCGTCTACTACGAGCGGGAAAGCCGGATTCGTCAGGCCGTCCGCAGCGCGGTGACGTACCCGCTGGTGCTGGCGGTGATGATGGTGCTGATTCTGCTGGTGCTGATTCTCAAGGTCATGCCGGTGTTCCGCACCGTGCTGGGCAGCATGGGCGTGACGATGACCGAGACGGGCAGCGTGATGATGAGCGTCGGCACGGCGCTGGGCTGGGTGGTGCTGGCGCTGGTGCTCGTCTTTGTGCTGGCGGCGCTGGCCTGTGTGCTGCTGCTCAGAAGCAAAAAGCGCGACAGGGCGATCGCCGCGCTGAAAAAGGCGTTCCCGCCGCTGCGTCGGCTGAGCATGCGGCTGGCTTCCGCCCGCGCGGCCTCCGTGCTGGCGATGATGCTTTCCAGCGGCTTCCCGCTCGAACAGGCGCTTGAAATGGTGCCGCTGGTTCTGCCGGACGAGGAGGCGGCGGGCGAAATCGCCCAAATCCGCGAGAAGATGGGCGAGGGCGTTTCCTTCTCCGACGCGCTGACCGGCAGCAGATTGTTTGACGAAATCCACCGCCAGATGCTGCGCATGGGCATTGCCGCCGGGCGCGAGGATCAGGTGATGGCCAAGATCGCCTCGACCTACGAGCAGCAGGTCGAGGAAGGCATTTCCGATCTGGTTTCCATCATCGAGCCGACGATGGTGGCGGCGCTGTCCATCGTCATCGGCGCGGTGCTGATGTCCGTGATGATGCCGATGGCCGGGATCATTTCCAGTATTCTGTAAGGGCGAAAGGAGGGGCTTCGCGTGAAAACCGGAAAGCATACCCTTGCGCGCGGCCTCGCGCTGACGCTTGCCGTGTTCGCCGCGCTTTTCTGCGGCGCGGTGGCGGCGGTTCAGCAAATCGGCGCGTCTTCGGAAAGCATGGAGGAGCGGCTGGTGCTCGACGCGGTTCGCAGCGCGGCGCTGACCTGCTACGCCGTGGAGGGCGCGTATCCCCAGTCGCTGGAGGCGCTCAAGCATGGCTACGGGCTGGCGTATAACGAGGACGCTTATATCGTCGTCTACGATGCGTTTGCCTCCAACGTCATGCCGGATATTCAGGTGCTCAGGAAAGGGGCGGAGCGGCCGTGATGAAGACGAAAAGCCACAGCATCTCCGGCGCGTTCGTGTTCACGCTGCTGGGCGTCTTTGCGGTGTTTTCCATGCTGCTGGTCGTGCTCGGCGCGCAGGCGTACCGCACGACGGTGGACGGCGCTTCGGCGCACACCCGCAAGCGGATCGCGGCGGCGTTTGTGCGCAACGCGGTGCGCGCGCAGGACGAGCGGGGCGCGATTGCCGTGGAGGACAGGGACGGCCTGCCGGTGCTGGCGCTGACCAGCGAATGGGACGGTGAGCGCTATGTGCAGTATATCTACGGCTATCAGGGGCAGCTCTGCGAGCTGTTCACCGCGGCCGAGTATGATTTTGCGCCGGAGGACGGCGAGCCGGTCTGCGCCGCGCAGGCGTTTGAGCCGACGCTGGCGGGTGACTTGCTGACCGTCCGCGTGACGGATGAGACCGGTCACGTTTCCACGGTGTATATCGCGCGCCGGTGCGCGCAGTAAGGGGATGGCGATGATGAAGCATAACCGGCAGAATACCCTGCTGATGGAGATTCTGATCGTGGTGCTGTTCTTCGCGCTCTGCTCCACGGTGATTTTGAACGTGTTCGTCGGCGCGCATAACCAGAGCGCGCGGGCGGGCGCGCAGGCCGACGCGCTGATTGCGGCGCAGAGCCTCGCCGACAGGCTCTATGCCGCGGACGAACGGAAGGACGTGCTGCGCCAGAGCGGCTTTGCCGAGGATGAAGACGGCGCGTGGCACCTGCACTGCGGCGCGTATGACCTGCTGGTGACGCTCGGCGAGGCGGCCTGTCTCGCCGGAACGATGGAAACCGCGCAGGTGACGGCGCTGCGGCAGGAAAAGACGCTCTTTTCCCTGCCTTCCGCGCGCTATGTGCCCGAGGAGGTGGCGCCGTGAATCAGAGAGAATACCGCATCGGGCCGGGCGCGGCCTCGCTGATGCTGCTGGTCGTGGTGCTGAGCATGAGCGCGCTGGGCATGCTCGCGATGATGAGTGCCCGGTCGGATGAAGGCCTGAGCCTGCGCAGTCAGGACGTCGCGCGGCAGGTGGCCGAGCTGAACGTCTCGGCGGAACAATCGCTGGCGCGGCTCGACGCGGTGCTGGCGGATGCGGCGCAGGCGGCGCAGGGCGAGGCGGATTACCTCGCGCGCGTGGAAGCCGCGCTGGCGGAAGAGCCGGAGGCGGGCATGACGCTGCTGGGGCGCACCGTCTCATGGACGGAGACGAACGACGGGGGGCGCACGCTGACATGCGCCGTGGAATTGCAGGAGCGGGGCGCGTTCCCGCGCTATGTCCGGACGGTATACCGCCTTGCGACCGACGAGGGCGAGCCGGACGGAGAGGAACGACTGTTTGACGCTGCGGGGGAGCTGTGACCATGGAACTGACGAAAATCCTGCAAAAAGTGCTGGAAATCGGCGGATCGGATCTGTTTTTGATTCCCGGTTCGCCCGCGACGGCCAAGGTCAAGGGGCATTTGGTGCCGCTGACCGAAAACAAGCTCCTGCCCGAGGACACGGCCGGCATGATTCAGGAGGCCTACGGCATGGCGGGCGGGCACAGCGACGAGATGCTCCGCTGCGACGGCGACGATGATTTTTCCTTTTCCTTCAACCGGCAGGCGCGCTTCCGCTGCAATGCCTACAAGCAGCGCGGCACGCTGGCGGCGACCTGCCGCGTCGTGACCTTCGGCCTGCCGAACCCGGACGCGCTGCATATTCCGCCAATGGTGATCGACCTCGCGTCCTCCTGCCGAAACGGCATGGTGCTCGTCACCGGCCCGGCGGGCAGCGGCAAGAGCACGACCCTCGCCTGCATGGTGGACAGAATCAACGCCGATCAGGACGTGCACATCATCACCATCGAAGACCCGATTGAGTATCTGCACGCGCACAGGCGCGCGCTGGTCAGCCAGCGCGAAATTCCCAACGACGCATGCTCGTTTGCGCGCGCGCTGCGCGCGGCGATGCGCGAAGCGCCGGACGTCATCATGCTCGGCGAAATGCGCGATTACGAAACCGTGCAGACCGCGCTGACGGCGGCGGAAACGGGGCATCTGCTGCTCTCCTCGCTGCACACGGTCGGCGCGGCGAAAACCATCGACCGCATCATCGACACCTTCCCGGCCAGCCAGCAGCAGCAGGTTCGCGTTCAGCTTTCCATGGTGCTGCGGGCGGTCGTCAGCCAGCGCCTTGTGCCGACGGTGGACGGCACGCAGACGCCGGTGTTCGAGGTCATGGCCGTCAACCCCGCCATTCAGAACATGATCCGCGACGGCAAGACGTTCCAGATCGACAACGTGATTTACGGCGGCGCGGCCTCGCAGGCGATGCTTTCGATGGACAACGAATTGATTCGGCTGGCGAAGGAAGGCCGGATTACCAGGGAAACGGCGCAGCTATACGCCGTCAATCCGGATATGCTGCGAAAGCGGCTCTGATGCAGAGGGGGGATTTCCATGAGCGAAACCATCCGGATTCAGATGATGGATGAATTTGTCATCTACCTCAACGAGCGGCAGGCCGATCACATGGTCAACAAATCCAAAAAAGGGCTGGCGCTGATCGAATACCTGATTGTGAACCGGGGGGAGCCGGTTTCCAACCGCCGCCTGCTCTCCACCTTCTGGAACGATGAAAACGTGACCAACCCCGAAAACGCGCTCAAAACGCTCATCAGCCGGGTGCGCACGCTGCTCGGCCAGATTTCGCCGGAGCTGGGCAACTGCATCGTCGCCGACCGCGGCGCGTATCACTGGGCATGTCCGCCGGAGATGACCGTCGATCTGTACGAGCTGGAGGACATCTTTGCCCGCCTGCCCAACGTGCGCGACGGCGAGCGCAAGCGCGAGGCCTATCGCCGGATGATGACGCTCTACCGCGGCGCGCTGCTGCAAAAGAGCGAGCTGAACGAGTGGGCGTATCCCCGCGCGGTGACGCTGCACAACCAGTATATCGCCGGCGTATACGACTACATCGACCTGCTCAAGCAGAGCGGGCGGGACGAGGACGAGCGGGAGATCATCAGCGTCTGCCGAAGCGCGCTGGAGAGAGAGCCGTTTGACGACAGCATCCACATCGAGCTGATGCGCACGCTGCTCAGGGGCAACAACGCGACCGAGGCCAAGGCGCAGTACGAAGGGGTCATGCACCTGCATTACCACTACCTGAACGTGAAGCCGAGCCACGAGCTGATGGAGTTTTACAACGAAATCGTCGAGGCGAGCAAAAACATCGAGTTCAACCTCGAATCCATCTGCCGCCAGCTCTACCAGAGCAGCCGGGAACAGAGCGCGTTCGTCTGCGATTTCGCGGTGTTCAAGGAAATTTTCAATTTGCAGATCCGCAACATCGAGCGTCTGGGGACGACGATGTTCCTCGCTGTGATAACGGTATCCGGCACGGACGGCGGGCAGATGGAGAGCATCCGGCAGGAAAACGTGATGCGCGGCCTGATGGAGATTTTGCGCAACAACCTGCGCGAGGGCGACGTCATCACGCATTTCTCCCCGACGACGGTTGCGATGCTGCTGCCGACGGTGGATTACAACACGGGCGACGGCGTGATGGATCGCATCAAGCAGAAATTCTATCAGGCGTATCCCAACTCCAACGTGCTGTTCAACTACCGCATTGCGCCGCTGAGCGCCAACGCGATCGTCGAAGAGCCGCAGAAGCCGCGGCGCGGCCGGGGCAGGGCGGCGAAGGGAACGGCTAAGGAAAAAGCGGCTCCGTAAAAACCGAAAAAGCGCCGGGCGGCGTCAAGACGAATCCGGCTGCATATCGCATAAAAACCCCTTCGCACGGCTTGCCGCGCGAAGGGGTTTGTTTGTCAGCGCACCTCGATCTGGCAGGAACGCATGGTTTCCAGTGCGGCCTCGTGCTTTTGGGGCGTAACGCCCGCGCAGAGCGCGCCGTTTACGATGAAATCCGCCTCCGGCAGGGCGGCCTTGAGGAGCAGGGCGTTGGAGACGACGCAGATATCCGTGCACACGCCGCAAAGCTCGACGCAGAAGCCCTTTCCGTCCGCCGCGCCCTTTTCCTCGGCCAGCGTGCGGACATATTCGCACAGCGCCGCAGAGCCGAAGGTCGGTTTCGCAAAGGAGATCATGCCCTGCGCACATTCCTTGGCGATATCCGGTTCGAGCGCCCAGCCGGGCGTATCGCGGATGCAGTGCGGCACGGGCAGAAAGCGCCCCTCGCGGGTATTCAGATAATCCGGCTCATGGGTATCCAGCGTGAAGGCGACCTGCGTTTGTTCCGCCTTCGCCTGGCGGATGCGCGCGGCGACGGCGGGGACGATGGCGCGCGCCTGCTCGCTGCCCAGCGCGCCGGAAACGAAATCGCGCTGCATATCGACGACGATGAGAAGATCGGTCATGGGTGGGTTCCTCCTGATGATGGTTTGAAAAGGGGTTATTCGGTGCGCGGTGGGGAAAATCCTGCCGCCGCGCCTGCCTTGCGGGAAAACGGAATTTATGATACACTAATCGGGACAAAATATGAACGCGGGAGAAAACAAGCCCACGGGCATGCTCAGGCTGTTGAAAAAAGGAATTGTCAAGCTAACAACACTGATATTTCAAGAATAAAACTAGGTATTTGCGCCCGAAGGTTTCCAAAGGGCGACCGGAAAGCCCTT
>UQNM01000023.1 GCA_900542395.1 uncultured Eubacteriales bacterium | reverse complement strand
CGCTCTGTTAAGCATTTTAACTGCGAATTAGTATCAGATGAACAAAAGGGGGAGAGCCGATGAAAAGGACGGTATTTTTGCTGATGCTCGCTTTGTGCGTATCCGCCGCCTGCGCGCGGGCGGAGACGGTCTATGACCGGGGCGAATTATACGACGTGATGAACGTTTATGCGGAACCCGATTTGTTTTCTGAACACCTGATGACCTATTTCAGTGGAACGCCCGTCGATGTGATGGAGAGCGTGGCCGGGCGGGAAGATGAAATCTACGCGCACGTCCGCGTGGCGGGGCAGATCGAGGGATATGCGCAAATTTGGGACGGCTACGGAAGCAAGAAGGTTCTTTTTTCGGAAGAGGCGGCCGATGTGCCCTGCGGCATTTTGCCGATGCTTGTGGCGAACCCCGGCGGACGGGGAATCGTCAATCTGCGGGATCGGCCGAGCCGAAGCGGGCGGATTCTTGCGGAAATTCCGAACGGCACGACGGTCGAGGTGATGGGCGTCAAGGAAGACGACATGCATGTGCTGGCGTCGTGGGCGCATGTCCGCGCGGGCGGGCAGACGGGGTTTATGCAGTTGGATTTGCTGGCCGTGCCGAACACGGAGGCATATTGGCTGGCGATGGCCGGAACGTACATGGTTTTGCCGATGCGCTCGTGCAGCCTAAACGATGTGCGGCCGTTTGATCCGCCGGAAATCACCGTCGAAGCGCTGGCACAGGCGCTGACCGAGCCGAAAAGCCGGGAGCAGGTTCGGCAGTTTTTCGCCTCGCTGGGGATGGAAATCACGGAGGATGAAGCGTATTATCTGGAAACGGGCGAACCCTTTTTGACAGCGCCGAGCAAGCCGGAAATTCAGGTGATAGACGCGGATTTAAGCGACGGCAAAGCGCTGACGCTGGTCAAAACACAGCTCTATTCGTTTTTGCTGGAAACACGCGCAGACGGAAAAACGGTGCTGCTGGATATGCTGACGGAGTTTGACGCCCTACGCACGGAGCGCATCGGCCGGACGACGTGGCTCGTCGGGCGCATGAGCGGCATGCTGGACGGCGGGCGCGGCGAATACGGCTGCTGGTATAATCTGGAAACGCGCGGCGCGGATATCCTTTATGCGGAATTCACCGTGGAAAGTTATATGGGCGGTTCGCTTTGCACGGGAACGTGGGCGAGCGAGGACTGCCTGATTTACACGCTGACGGAGGAAACGCAGACGGAGGGCGAAAGCGTGGCCGTAACGTCTCAAATCACGATTGAGGGGATCAGAGGCATGTATACGGCGAAAGATATTCAGCGCGAATCCTTGTTTGAAAAAACGCTTCGCCGGGAATATGTCTACGATGCGTCGCGCGGACGTCTTGTCATCGCCGGTGCGCAGTGATACAATGAGAGCTGAAAAACGAAAGAACGGAAATTCGGAAGAAGGGGTAAAACGTGAACGCGCTGAGCGAAGCGCTGCAAGGCGCACGGCGCATTGTCTTTTTCGGCGGCGCGGGCGTGTCTGTGCCCAGTGGGATTCCTGATTTTCGCGGCGAAAACGGACTGTATGCGAAGGAATATGACGGCCTGACGGCGGAAATGCTGCTCAGCCACTCGTTTTTCTGCCTGCATCCGGATATTTTCTACGATTTTTATAAAAAGCACATGCTTTATCCGAATGCAAAGCCGAACATCGTGCATGTCAGGCTGGCCGAGATGGAACGGACGGGCAGGGTGACGGCGGTTGTCACGCAGAATATCGACGGCCTGCACAAGAAAGCGGGAAGCCGAAACGTGTTCGAATTGCACGGCAGCGTATACGAGAATTTCTGCATGGGCTGCGGAAAGCGCTTTGGGCTGGATTTTATTTTGAAATCGCCCGGTGTGCCGCATTGCCCGGATTGCGGCGATATTGTTCGCCCGGAGGTTACGCTCTACGGCGAGCCGCCGGATCATTGGTTTATGACGGGCGCGTGCCGGGAAATCTCGAATTGCGATACGCTGATCGTCGCGGGTACGAGCCTGTCGGTCGAACCCGCCGCGTCGTGCCTTGAATACTTCCGAGGCAGGAAGCTGATTGTGATTAACAGGGATAAAACCCCGGCGGACGCGCGCGCAACGCTTGTGCTGCATGAGGACATCGCGGGGATTTTTGAAACGCTGTAAAACTCACAGAGATGATTTTACGCAATTTCCTAAAAGAAAAAAAACGGATCGGCAGGCCTGTCGATCTGTTTTTGTATGCTTGCCTTGCGTGTTTTTGATATGTTATAATTAATACTAACTCTTGTTAAAATGGCTTAATCCGCGCACCATCTTTTTCGCTCTGACTTTGCCTCGTTCCGTTCAACGTACCTCCAGTACGCCTCACTTCACTTGGCTTCGTCAGAACAAAAAATCTGATGCGCTCTGTTAAGCATTTTAACTGCGAATTAGTATAGACAAATACCCTGAGAAGGGGGAAAACGAATGAAACGGAAATGGCTGTGCGCGCTGCTGCTCTGCCTTCTGCCTGCCCTCGCGCGAGCCGACGCGCCGGATGACGCGATGCGGCTGGTGGTCTATACCGCCCACAAGGAGGAGGTCTATCAGCCGATTGTCGAGGAATTTGAGCGGCGGACGGGCGTTTGGGTGCAGGTGGTTTCCGGCGGAACGACCGAGCTGCTGGAGCGCATCGCGGCGGAGGCGGAAGCGCCCGTGGCGGATGTGATGTTCGGCGGCGGCGTGGAATCCCTGCTGGCGTATGAGGATTATTTCGCGCCGTGCGACGCGCCGCGGGCGGCGATGCTGGAAAGCTGCCGGTTTGAAACCCATCGCTTCGTGGCGTTTTCGCGCCTGCCGCTGGTGATTATCTACAATCCGCGGCTGGTGAGCCGTCCGCCCGCCGGTTTTGCGGATTTGCTGGAAAGCCGCCTGCGCGGCCGGATCGCGTTCGCGAACCCCGGCGTTTCCGGGTCGAGCTTCACCGTGCTGGCGACGCTGATTCAGGCGCTCGGCGACGAGGATGCGCTTGGCCGGTTTGCCGACAACGTGCGCGGCCACGAGCTTTCCAGCTCGGGCGAGGTGGTTTCCGCCGTGGCGGCGGGCGAAATGCGCGTGGGCGTGACGCTGTATGAGACGGCGAAGAAGCGCATGCTGGCGGGCGAGCACATCGCGGTGGTTTGGCCGAAGGAAGGGACGAGCGCCGTGCCGGACGGGGCGGCGATTGTCGCGGGCTGCGCGCATGGGGAAAACGCGCAGGCGTTCCTTTCGTTCATCCTGAGCGAGGACGTGCAGCGGCGCGTGGAGACGGTGTATGCCCGCGAGAGCGTGCTGACGGCGCTGGGAACGGGAGACGGCGCGCCCGCGTTTGAGCTCTGCGATTACGACATCGACTGGGCGGCGGCGCACCAGCGGGAGATTCTTAAACGCTGGCAGGCGCTCATGGAGGAGGATGCGCCGTGAGGGAAAGACGAAGCATGCGCTTTCAGACGCGCATTTTTCTGACGGTGATCTGCGTGGCGCTCGTGCCGATCATCCTGTGCTTTGCGCTGCTGCTCCCGATGATGGTTTCCACCAGCGCAAGGCGGCAGGAGGAAACAGCGCGGGCGCAGCTCGCCGGGATGACCCGGCAGCTTACGGAGGCGTTTTCCGGCATGGAGCGGGCGCTTGACGCGCTGGCGGGGGATGAATGGGTGCGTTCGGCGCTCGAGGCGGGCGATGCGGCGCACCCGCGAGCGGTCTATGCGGCGCTGGTCGGGCAGGCGGCGAAGGTGCCGGAGATGACCCAGCTGATGATCGTCGGCGCGGACGGCGTGTGCCTGTGCGCCCTGCGCGGGCAGGAGGAGGACGTGGCCTTCGATACGGATTGGGGCGTTCTGCGCATGGCCGACGGGGAGAACGCCGTCTTTTTCGGCGAGGCGGGGCGCGTGGCCGCCGTTCGCCGCGCGGCCGGGGGCTATCTGCTGGCGGAGATCAGCGGGGACAGCCTCAGCGAGCTGCTCAGCCGGGGGCTGAACCCGGCCTACGGCGTGATGCTGCTGGGCAGACAGTGGCGGCTGATCGACGATTCCCGAACGACCGGGTCGGAAAGCCGCCTGCACGAGCTGCGCGAGCGGATGCTGGCGGGCGAGGCGCTCAGCGACGGCGACGCGGTGCTGACCTATACGACCCAGACCGAGCCGATCAGCGGGTTTACGCTGCTGCTCAGCCAGCCGCGCGTGTTCAACCGGGAGATGACGCACCTGATGGTGCTCGTCGGCGTGACGCTGGGCGCGGTCAGCCTGCTGCTGTGCCTGTGGGGCGCGCTGGTGCTCAGCAGGCAGGTGACGCGGCCGGTTCGGGAGATGACGGCGGCGATGAAGCGCGTGCAGCTGGGCGAGCTCAGCGCGCGCGTCGTGCCGCGCGGCGAGGGCGAGCTGGGGCAGTTGGCGGTCGGCTTCAACCAGATGGTGGCGGAATGTGAATTGAACCTCCGGCGCTCGGTGGAGCGGCAAAAGGAGCTGAACGATACGCGCATCCGCATGATGCAGTCGCAGCTCAACCCGCATTTTCTCTATAACACGCTGGATTCGATGAAATGGATGGGCGTGACGCACGGCGTGCCGCAGGTGGCGACGCTGGCGGAGGATCTGGCGAAGATTCTGCGCGCGAGCATCTCCGGCGACGAGATTGTGACGCTCGGGCAGGAGCTTGAGCTGCTGGAGAGATACATAGACATTCAGCTCATCCGCTTTGAGGATCGCTTCGCCTGCGAAATCGAGGTGGACGACGCGCTGATGGGCTGCATGGTGCCCAAGCTGGTGCTTCAGCCGATTGTGGAAAACGCGGTGATTCACGGCGTTCGCGACATGGACGACGGCTATATCAAAATCTGGGCGGAGACGGACGCGGGCGATCTGCGCCTCTTCGTGCAGGATAACGGACGCGGCATGGAAAAGCCGCAGGATGGGCCGCTGGGCTTCGGCGTATCCGGCCGGCCGGGCGAGCATTTGGGCATGTTCAACGTGGACAGCATTCTGCGCCTGCATTTCGGCGACGCATACGGCCTGAGCGTGCGCTCCAGACCGGGCGAGGGCTGTCTGGTGATGGTACGCCTGCCGATGAGGAGGGAGAAGGCATGATTCGCGTATTGATGGTGGATGACGAGCCGCTGGTTCGCCGCGGCATTGTCGCGGGCGTCGATTGGGCGGCGCTGGGGTGCGAGGTCGTCGGCGAGGCGCAGAGCGGGGAAGAAGGGCTCGAGCTGGCGCGGAGGCTCAAGCCGGAATTGATTATCACCGACATCCGCATGCCGAAGATGGACGGCATCACGATGATGAACCTGCTGCGCGAGGAGGGATGCGCGGCGCACTGCATCGTGCTGACCGCGCACAGTGATTTTGAGTATGCGCGCGGCGCGCTGCTCTTCGGCGCGGACGATTATCTGCTCAAGCCGTTCCGCGATCAGGAGCTGACGCACGCCGTCGCGCGGGTCTGCCGCAGGATGCAGCCCGTATCCGCCGCGCCCGCGCCGAAGGAGAAGGAGCCGGAGGCCACCGGCTATGTGCGTCAGGCGATGGACTACATCGCGGCGCACTACGCCGACGCGGATATTTCCATCGCGGTGATCGCCGAGCATCTGCGCGTCAGCGAAGGCCACCTTTCCCACGTGTTCAAAAAGCAGACGGGCATGACCGTCACCAATTACCTGACCAAGACGCGCATCGACGCGGCCATGCGGATGCTCTCCCGCGACCATGTGAAGGTCTACGAGGCCGCCGCGGCGGTGGGGTATAAAGACGTGACCTATTTCTCCGCGACGTTCAAGAAGCTGACGGGTTTATCGCCGTCGGAGGTGGAGTAATGGATAGAAAACATCTGACGATTCTGTGCAAAGTTGTCAGAATCATCGGGTGAAATCGCAGAATTGTCCAGTTTCTTTTTTGCTGAATTGTGCGTATCATATAAAGTAACAAAGCGGCATAGAACAAGCCGCAACCTCACCGACTCAGAAAGGGAGATACGCACATGAAGAAACTGTTATGCGCCGTCCTCGCGCTCGCGATGATGATGACGGCATGCCTCGCGATGGCTGAAACCGTGGAGGAAGTGATCGCTCAGGCGCAGACCATGACCAACGAGGAGCTGTATGCCAAGGCGATTGAAGAATCCAACGGCAAGACGCTCTACGGCATCGGCAACTCCAGCCGCGGCAAGACCGCCGGCGCGAGCTTCATCGAGATGCTCCAGAAGATCGACCCGAGCTACACCGGCACGATCGAATGGTCGCAGCCGAAGAACAACTCCATCTTCACCACGCTGAACGCCGACATCAAGAGCGCCAACCACATTTATTCCATGACGCTCATTCAGGACGGCAACCAGATTCAGACGAAGATGCTCGACACCGGCAACCTGCTCAACTTCATCCCGAAGGAGTGGGCCGAGGGCGAAGGCGTGATCGTCGAGGGCAACGACAAGCCGCTGGCGCTGCAAACGCTCAACAAGGTGTTCATGTATAACACCGTGGGCGACAAGACCTTCACCAACTGCTGGGATTTCGTCGCCGAAGGCGTTGCGCCGCTGTTCATGGGCGTCAACTCCGAGCTGGTCGGCAAGAACTTCCTGTACATGCTGACCGAAGAGACCTACGCCAACTACCTGAAGGCCGCGTTTGACGCGATGCCGGACGGCGCGGCGAAGGATCGCATTGCGGCGGAAGTCGAAGAGATGAAGCCGGAAGCCGAAGCGCTGATGCTCGACGCGGAGAACGCGCCCTACGCGCTGGCCTACATCAAGCTGTTCTGCGAGCAGTACAACGAGCAGACGGACGACGGCCCGATCTGCAACACGCTGGTCACCAAGTCCGCCGTCGATCAGTGCGGCCTGCTGGTGTACTCCAAGCTGCGTTCCGTCGAGGAATCGGCTGAAACCTCTGTCAACAACATCGCCGTCGCGGCGTATCAGGACGGCTATCAGGGCATCGGCGGCTATGCCTACAAGCATTATCTCCAGGTGCTCAAGACCTCCCCGCTGCCGTGGACGAGCTGCGCGTTCATCGCTTACATGACCACCACCAACGAGGGCTTCGCCGCGTGGGGCAAGGACATGGGCGGCTACAGCGCCAACCCGGTCTGCATGCAGGATCACTCCAAGGATGGCTACGTCGATGGCGTGAACACCTATGACGCGAAGAACGATCGCGGCTACGAGTGGTGGGTGTCTGCGGACGGCGGCCGCCTCGTCGTGGAAGACCCGGCGTACTGCGCGCAGGTGTCCTTCGACCTCGGCGACTGGATCGACATGATCGTCGGCAACAAGTAATCGCTTTGGAATCAAAAAGTCCTTAGAATCTTGACATGTGAGGGGCATGAAGCGTTTCATGCCCCTCGCATGGTACAGGGGGAATATCATGCAGCAAACTGTCAAAGCGAGCAGGGCGCGGGTTTGGCTCAACAAGCTGAAAACCACCTTTTCCAAGCCGCAGAATGCCATTCTGCTGGCGCTGGGCATCCTGCTCACGTTCTCAACCGTCGCGCCGATGATCTCCATCGCGCTGGATACCGTAACCGTTCATGTCGGCTCGGTCGATAGCCATTATACCGGGCTGAAGGAGGGCTACACCCTTTATAACTGGGTGGATCTGTTTACCGGCAAGCTGGCCAAAACGAACCTGTGGACGCCGCTGCTCAATTCGGTTCTGCTGTCGGTGTTCTCCTGCTTCGGCGCCATCTTCTACGGCGGGCTGTTTGCGTATCTCGTCACCCGCACGAACATGCGCTGCAAGAAGTATCTCAGCTCGATTTTCATTTTTCCCTACATCATGCCGCAGTGGACGCTGGCCGTCATCTGGCAGAATCTGTTCGATTCAAACCTCGTCACCGGCACGTCCGACGGCCTGCTGACCGCGCTTTTCGGCGTCCGCATGCCGCTGTGGTGGTGTCAGGGCATGTTCCCCTGCGTCATGGTGCTCTCGCTGCACTACGCGCCGTTCGCGTACATCCTCATCGGCGGCATCTTCCGCAACATGGACGCGAACCTTGAGGAAGCCGCCACCATCATGGGCACGCCGCGCCTCAAGATTTTCGCCCGCGTGACGCTGCCGTTGGTCAAGCCCGCCGTGCTGAGCACGGTGCTGCTGGTCTTTTCCAGCGCGATGGGCTCCTACCCGGTGCCGCATTACCTGAACCTGACGACCCTGTGCACCAAATACGTGCAGATGGGCGAAAAGCGCGCGGGCGAGGCGAGCATCCTGGCGGTCATTATGATTCTCTTCGGCGTGCTGATTCTCATTGTCAACCAGAGGACGACCTCCGGCCGCCAGAGCTACACGACCGTCACCGGCAAATCCGGCCAGATTTCGCTGGTCAATCTCGGCAAGGCCGGCCGCAACGTGGTCGCGGCGATCTTCTGCGTGACGACGTTCTTCACCGGTATTCTGCCGATCATTCTGTTCGCCATCGAGACCTTCCTGCCGAACCCCGGCGATTACAGCTTCATCCGCCACGGCGTTGCGGGCAACCTGACGAGCAAATGGTGGATGACGAGCGAAAACATCACCGAAAACGGCATGTACGGCCAAAAGGGCATTCTCTTCAACGAGGCGATTTGGGGCGCGTTCAAGGGGACGCTGATCGTCGCGGTCTGCTGCGCGCTGCTGGCGGGCACAATCGGCCTGCTGGTCGGCTACTGTGTCAGCAAAAACCGCCGGAGCAAGTGGGCGGCTTACGTCAACAACATGGCGTTCCTGCCGTATCTGATGCCGTCGCTGGCCGTCGGCGTCGCGTTCTTCGTGTTCGGTTCCTCGATGGGCATTTTCAACACCTATCTGCTGCTCGTGCTCGCCGGCACGGTGAAGTATATCCCGTTCGCCAGCCGCAGCGCGCTCAGCTCGATGATGCAGCTCTCCGGCGAAATTGAGGAGGCCGCCATCATTCAGGATATCCCGTGGCACAAGCGCATGCTCAACATCATCATCCCGATTCAGAAATCCTCCATTATGAGCGGCTATCTGCTGCCGTTTATCACCTGCGTGCGCGAGCTGACGCTGTTCATGCTGCTCTGCTCGCAGACGAAGATCATCACCACGATGCTGGATTACTTCGACGAGATGGGTCTGTATGCGTTTTCCAGCGGCATCAACCTGATTTTGATTGTGTTCATTCTGATCTGCAACGCGCTGATTAACAAGCTGACCGGCGCAAGCCTTGACAAAGGAATTGGAGGAGAGTAAATGTCTCGGATTGAATTGACCAACGTCACCAAGCGCTGGGGTCAGTTTTACGCGGTGGATAACCTCAGTATGGTCATTGAAGACAATGCGTTCGTCACGCTGCTCGGCCCGTCCGGCTGCGGCAAAACGACCACGCTGCGCATGATCGCGGGTCTGGAAACGCCGACCAGCGGCCGCATCACCATCGACGGTGTGCCGGTGTTCGATTCCCAGCGGGGCATCAACGTATCGGCCAACAAGCGCAAGGTCGGTTTCCTGTTTCAGAATTACGCGCTCTGGCCGAACATGACCGTCTACCAGAATATCTCCTTCGGCCTGACCAACATCAAGGAGGAAATGGACGAGATCGACTTCGACGCCCGCGCGGCGGCGCGCATGATTGAAATTCTGCAAAAGCCGCAGGACGTCGTCCGTGCGATCAACGAGTGCGTTGACAAAAAGAAGAAGCTGAATATGGATAAGGCGTATCTCCGCCTGATTGATCTGTATGAAATCAGCCTGTTTACGGCCAAGGCGCTGATGGGCATGAAGCTGCATGAGGCGGGCGACCCGAAGGCCGCCGCCGCGCAGGAGATCAAAAAGCTGGAGGAGAAGCTCGCCGCCGCCAAGGCGAAGGCCGAAAAGAACGGCTGCACCCTCGGCGCGGATTATGTCCTGATGAAGGGCGGCCAGCCGGTGCGCGCCGTGCGCAAGATGACGGCGGAGGAGATCGACCTGATCGTTCGCCGCGTCGCCCGCATCGTCAAAATCGGCATGTTCATGGATCGCTATCCCAGCGAGCTTTCCGGCGGCCAGCAGCAGCGCGTCGCCATCGCCCGCACGCTCGCGCCGAACCCGAAGGTGCTGTTCATGGATGAGCCGCTCTCCAACCTCGACGCGAAGCTCCGGCTGGAGATGCGCTCTGAGCTTCAGCGCCTGCATTTGCAGACCGGCTCGACGTTCGTTTACGTCACGCACGACCAGATGGAGGCCATGACGCTGGCGACCCGAATCTGCCTGATGGAAAACGGCGTGCTCCAGCAGTACGACGAGCCGCTGACGGTTTACGGCGAGCCGAGCAACCTGTTCGTCGCGGATTTCGTCGGCAATCCGGCGATCAACTTCATCGAGGCGCAGGGCGCGCAGAAGCAGGACGGCACGGTGGAACTGACGATGCTCGACGGCGTGAAGGCGGCGTATACGCCGGGCGAACCGGTGAACCTGCGCGAGTGGTTTGCCCGCGAGGA
This sequence comes from uncultured Eubacteriales bacterium, assembly GCA_900542395.1. Classification (GTDB taxonomy): domain Bacteria; phylum Bacillota; class Clostridia; order Christensenellales; family Aristaeellaceae; genus Ventricola. The sequence goes on along the minus strand of UQNM01000023.1, from coordinate 21,905 downwards.
GAAGAACGCCGCGGCCAGCGTGGATACGCACGCGGTGGAAAAGGCGAACCGCGATTCGCTGTTCAAATACCACATCGCGAAGGTGGAGGAGGACGAGTTTGAGGACGAGGCGACGCTGACGCATGAGGATTTCGTGATCGGCGTTCGGCCGGAGTGCGTGAGCATCTGCGAAAACGGCGCGCTCGAGGGCGAAATCTTCAGCGCGATGCCCACCGGCATGGAAACGACCGTCAAGGTGCGCGTGGGCGAGTTCCTGTTCACCGGCGTCGTCTTCGGCGGCATCACCTATAAGATCGGCCAGAAGGTCAGGGTTTCTTTCACCGGCGAGAACGTCCTGCTGTTCAGCCGCGAAAACGGCAAGCTGATTACCCGCGGCACGCTGAAAATTTAAGCGATTCGCGCGAGGATGGACGGCGCGTTGACGATTTCCATTATTCTTTCATATGCAAAAGGCGATTCTCTTTCCCTCGGGTGGGAGAATCGCCCTTTATTTATTGAGCAAAAACCCATCTTTCTCCGATGCCGGAGGAAGAAAGTGCCGCTGTGTTTCGTCTTTATACCATCGAGGAGGCGATAAAATGCTGCGCTTTATGATGCTGCTCTGTCTGTGTCTGTTCCCGTTTTCAGGCGCATGGTGTGAGAAACAGGCCGCTGCTGAAGCCCCCGGCGCATCCGCGCTGGCCATCTGGGGCGGGAACGGGGATGAATCCCTCTCTTCGGCCTATCGCACTTCCGAAGGGGACGTCGTGTTGTTGGCGCAAACCGACAGCACATCGGGCACACCCGCTCTTTCCTCGCGCGCCGCGGACGGGACGAGAGACGGCTGGATTCTGCGTGTTTCCGGAGAGGGAAAATTAAAATCCGAAACCCTGCTTTCCTGGGAGGGCGAGCCGTTCATCCTTGGCGCGGTGGAAAACCCGGAAGGTCTGTGCATGATTGTCGTGGAATCCATTGACAAAACGGAATACGTCGAAAACACGGGCTATATCGTAAAGTACAACGTCTCAAGCAAGGACATCCAGAGGGAGAAATTGCCCGGACTGCCGCATGACGTGTATACCTGTGAGCGCGGCCTGCTCGTCACAGGAGCATGCGCCGTAGATGCGTCTCATGCGGCGGCATGGAGCGCTTTTGTTGACGCAAGCGGCCGGATATCCTGGGGCTATTGCAGCCCGGAAATGTACTCTGAGAATGAAATTGTTCTTCAAAAGGGCGTATTGCGGCAGAATGAAACCATTCTATATGGCAGAAAGCCGGACGAAGCGCCGGAAAAACAATATCTTCGGATTCTGGATCAAAGCGGGCGGTTTCTCCGCGATCTTCCGTTGCCGGAGCTGAAGCATTTTAACATTTACGGCATGCTGCCGACGGACGAAGGGGTTTTGATCTACGGCTACAAATGGGAGAGCGGCGAATGTGCCTCAATGGTTTTTGTTCATGTCGATCTCGAGGGGCGTGTGCTCTTTTCCAAGACGTTTGCGGATATGCAAAGCGTTTTGTCCGTGTGTCCCGCCTCGCGGGGCGGATACTATTTTGCGGAAAATGCCGACGATGGGCTGAATGTGTTTTATCTGTCCGACGACGGGGAAACGGAACTGCTGCAAAGCGTCCCCTGCGACAATTTGATTTCATGCAGGAATATGTATGAGGAGGCGGATGGAAGTCTGACCTGCGTGGGGGAAATGCGCGTCCTGACCGATGACGGCTGTGCGCGGGAAAAGCTGTTCATTCTGAGCCTGGCAGTCCCGTTTTTTTGAGTCCTTTTACAGGCTCGACGTGGTGAGCGAAATCAGCGAAACCGTCGGCGGGTTGAACAGGCGGAAGAACGGCAGGGGGTACAGCCCGTCGTTGCCGCCCAGACCGGGGCTGACGTAGAGATAGGTTCGCCCCTTTCGGGTCAGGCCGAAATAGGTGTCCGCCCCCGGCAGAAGGCCGTAAAGCGGCAGATTTTGAGAGGGGATGAACAGCGCGCCGGCAAACGGCAGGCGGATCAGCCCGCCCTGATAATGGCCGCAGAGCACCAGATGCACGCGCTCGCGCAGGCTGCCGGGGTACGCGCTTTCCAGCTCCTCGTCGGCGGGCGGCACGTGCGTCAATGCGATGTACACGTCCGCATCGGTCATCTTGGCGCGCGCGTTTCGGGTCTCGGTCAGCCATTGCAGGTTGTACGTCGTCAGCTCGATGGCGTTTTCGTCGCCGTTGGCCAGCGTGTCGAGGTATTGCCGCTCAAACTGCGCCTGCATCGTGTCCATGTCCAGACTGAGCAGCGCGCTGGTCGTCAGCCAGAGCGTGTGCCCGTCGCGCTCAATCTGCACAGGCGCGCTGAGAAGCTGCCCGCCGCGCTGCTTGGCACCGAGCACCCACGGGGCGAACGGGCTGCCGCCGGTGGCGTAGCTCATGGAGGCGGGCAGAGGGTCCTTGTCGCCCGGAATCATGTAGATCGGCGCGTCCGGCTTCAGCTCGCGCAGCATCTCGATCAGCGCATAGAGCGGCTGCGCGTTCCCCCGTGAGGAAACCATGTCGCCGGTGAACACCACCGCGTCAAAATCCTCGTTTTGCAGTGCAAAGCGGATCAGCGCCTGATTCGAGCCGTACGTCGCGCCCTTGAGGTCGGAAATTTGCAGCAGGGTGTAGCCCTCGAACGCGGGATCCATCCGCCGGATCGGCACGGTGACGCGGGCGACCCGCACAAACTGATTGACCGCCAGATTGACGGCCAGCGCGATCAGCGTCATCAGCAGCAACGCCAGCAGCAGCCGCCTGCCCAGCGACGCGCGCGGCTTAGGCTCGAAAAACTCGCCGCCGGGCTGGGCGGCTTTGAAATGCGCCGTGTGCTGCGGGGAAAAGGAGTCGAAGCCGGTTCGGCTTTGAGAGGGTCTTCTGTTCATGGCGGAAACCTCGAATCTATCAAAATCGCTGCGAGCAGCCCGAAGGCCGACCCTCTTTCGTATGATGGAATGTGTATGTTCAGCCGGCGGATGGCCGGGGATTGCAAAAATATCCAGAATATAATTTCATTATACAAAATTCCCCGAAGGGATTCAATCGGGAAAGCGCGCGAAACGAAAAAAGTTTTCGCCGCGCTTTGCAGGGGCGGCCAAGTGTGATACAATGAGCGGGAAAACAATCGACGGAGGAACATCATGGCGAAGGAAAAGACGGTGTTTGTGTGCAGCGCCTGCGGCTATGAAACGCCGCGCTGGATGGGCAAATGCCCCGGCTGCAATGCGTGGAATACGCTCGAGGAGCAGGCTCCGCAGGCCGCGCAGCAGGCGGCAATCCCCGTGAAGGCGAACAAGCAGCGGCCGGGAACGGGCGCAAGCGCCATGCGCCTTTCCGAAATCCCCGAGGAGACGAGCGCCCGCGCGACGACGGGCATCGGCGAATTGGATCGCGTGCTCGGCGGCGGCGTGGTGGAAGGGTCGCTGATGCTGGTGGGCGGCGACCCCGGCATCGGCAAATCGACGCTTTTGCTGCAGGCGTCGGAGCATCTGGCGCGGGGCGGCGCGCGCGTGCTGTATATCTCCGGCGAGGAATCCGTGCGACAGATCAAGATGCGCGCGCGGCGGCTGGGCGTGACGAGCGACAATCTGCTCATCCTCAGCGAAAACGCGATGGATGCGGCCGAGCGCCGCTGGGAGGAAATCGCGCCGGATTACATGATTATCGACTCGATCCAGACGATGTACCGCCCGGACATGGCCAGCGCGCCCGGCAGCGTTTCACAGGTGCGCGAATGTGCCAGCCTGTTGATGCGCATGGCTAAGACGACGGGCTGCGCGGTGTTCCTCGTCGGCCATGTGACCAAAGAGGGCGCGATTGCGGGCCCGCGCGTACTCGAACACATGGTGGACGTGGTGCTCTATTTCGAGGGCGACAGGCAGCATGAATACCGCATCCTGCGCGCGGTGAAGAACCGTTTCGGCTCGGTCAACGAGCTGGGGCTGTTTGAGATGCACGAGCGCGGCATGGTTCCGGTGGAAAATCCGTCGGAGCTGCTGCTCTCCACGCGGGCGCGGAATGTGCCCGGTTCGTGTGTGCATTGCGCCATCGAGGGTTCGCGGCCAATGCTGGTGGATGTGCAGGCGCTGGCGCTTCAAACGGCCTACGGCACGCCGCGCCGCACGACGAACGGCTTTGACGCGGGGCGGCTGGCGCTGCTGCTGGCTGTGCTGGAAAAGCGCGCGGGCGTGTCGCTGTTCAATCAGGATGTATATATCAATGTCGCGGGCGGCCTCGAGCTGTCCGAACCGGCGGCGGATCTGCCGCTCTGCGCGGCGGTGGCGTCCAGCGTGCGCGACGCCTGCGTGCCGGGGGATTGGGCGGTGATCGGCGAGGTCGGTCTGGCGGGCGAAATCCGCGCGGTTTCGCAGGCGGAGCGGCGGCTTGCGGAGTGCGCGCGGCTGGGCTTCACAACCGCCGTCATCCCGCGCGAAAACGCCAAGCACCTGCGCGCACCGGAGGGCATGCGGGTCTACGGCGTGGAAACGCTGGCCGAGGCGCTGGCCATCCTGTTTGGATGAGCGTCATCAAGTGCGGAAAGGGCTATTTTCCCCCTTCGGGGTGGAGAATAGCTTTTTGTCTACGGTAGTGTAGAGTTTGTAGCGTGTAAATCTATAGTGTCTCAGAAAAAAATAAATTTTTATTTTTTAATTTGCTCTGCTTTTTTACGCTACAAACTCTACAAACGCTACAAGCTTGCTCACATAAGCCCGCTTTTACAACTCTGTTACACTGTATATGTGTTTTTTGTGTTATGATAAGGGCGGGGGGCGAAAACAGTATGGCGAATCTTTTGCTTGTCGAAGACGACGCTTCCGTTCGGCGGCTCGTGACCTTGCAGCTCTCGCTGGTCGGTTACGACGTTCGCGCGGCGGAGGATGCGGCCGCGGCGCGGGCGCTGCTGGCGGACGGCGCGCCGGATCTGGCGATTCTGGATATCATGCTGCCGGGGGAGGACGGCTTTTCGCTGGCGGAAACGATGATCGAGCGGGAGATTCCCGTGTTGTTTCTGACGGCGAAGACAGCGGTGAACGACCGGGTGCGTGGCCTGCGCCTGGGCGCGGAGGACTATATGCTCAAGCCGTTTGAGCCGGAGGAGCTGCTGGCGCGCGTGGAGAACATTCTTCGCCGCACGAAGAAGGAACGGACGCGCTTTGTTTTTGACGCGCTGACGGTCGATCTGCCGTCTCGCCGGGTGACGAAAGACGGGCGCGAGGTGGCGCTGACCGCGCTGGAATTTGATCTGTTGGCGATGCTCGTGCGCCGAAACAACGTGGCGCTCAGCCGGGAAGCGCTGCTTGCGGGTGTATGGGGCTATGCCTATCAGGGGGAGACGCGCACGGTGGACGTGCACATCCAGCGCCTTCGCGGCAAAATCGGCGCGGAATACATCGAAACCGTCTATAAATACGGCTATCGCTTTTGCGGAAAAGAGGTGGAGCGGCGGTGAGAAAACGCATCGCCCTGTGCATGGCGGCACTCGTTCTGGCGCTGCTCGGGCCGGGCATGGCGCTGGTGGTTTCCCGAAGCTTCGGCTTGACGATGGAGCGGGAGCGCGCGCGGGCGCTCGGCGAGGAAGCGGCGATTGCGCGTGCGGTGGCGCTGGAAACCGCGTCGAACCGATTCGACCGATACGAGGCCTCGACCTTGCAGACGCGCTACAGCTCAAAGGAAATGGCCGTCTATCTGCTTCGGGACGGGGAGCCGATTACAGGGGAAGCGCTGCCGGAGGCGGAGAAGCTGCCCGAATTGCTGAACACGACGGCGCGCGCCACGCTGCTGGATCGGCCGGGCGAACGGCTGCTGATCGCCCACGCGCTGGGCGACGGCGTGCTGCTGCTGGCGGCGCTCGACGTTGCGCCCGTCTACGCGCTCAGGCGGGCGCTGATGCAGGGCGCGGCGCTGATCGTCCTGCTGGGATCGGCGCTGGCCGTGGCGCTGGCGGCGTGGATATCCGGCTTGCTGACCCGGCCGCTCAGGCAGCTTTCCGCCGCGGCGGCGCGGCTGGCCAAGGGCGAATACGACGCGCCGCTGCCGACGGCGCAAAACGACGAAATCGGCGCGCTGATTCGCGCGTTTTCCGGCATGAGCGGGGCAATCGGCGAGCGGGAGGCGGCACTTCGCGCGCAGGCGGAGGAACGGCAGGCGCTCATTGACGCGCTGGCGCACGAGATGCGTACACCGTTGACGGCGATTCTCGGTGGGGCGCGGCTGCTGGGGCAATCCAAATTGAGCGAAAGCCAGCAAAGCGAGCTGCTGGATATGATGGCGCGGGAGGCGGCGCGACTCTCGACGATGGACGAGCGGCTGCTGCTGCTCACGCGGCTCGGGCACGAGCAGCCGGAATGGACGACGTTTGATTCGCGGGCGATGGCCGAGGAGGCGCTTCACGTGTTTGACGGCGTTCGGCTTGAGGGGGAGGGCGCGGCGTTTGTCGGCGAACGCGAGCTGACCATCCTGCTGCTGCGCAATCTGGTGGTGAACGCCCGGCGAGCGGGCGGGGAAGCGCCGGTTTGCGTGACGCTCCATCCCGACGGGTTTGACGTGACGGACTGCGGATGCGGCATGACGGAGGAACAGCTTGCCCATGCGTTCGAGCCGTTTTACAAGGCGGACAAGGCGCGCACACGGGGCGCGGGCGGCGCGGGGCTGGGGCTGTCGCTCTGCCGGAAGATCGCGCGGCTGCATCGCGGCGACGTTCGCATCGAGAGCGAAATCGGCAAAGGCACGCGCGTTTGTTACAGGTTTGATACATCCCTGTGACGACATGGAAACGCGAAATCGGGTAGCATAAAGGCATGAAAGGGACAGCGAAAGGACGGCAAAAGGACGGAGAAAGGAAGGGTTTGGGCATGAAAAAGATGGGTTTGGTCGCGCTGATGGCGCTGCTTTGTCTGCCGATGGGCGCGCTGGCGGTGCGCGAAGGGGTTATCGAGGATGCGCCGATGGTGGAGGCGCGCAGAAAGACCAGCTATCTGCCGATGCACCGCGTGGTCGTCGAGGAAAACGGCTGGATGCTGGAGGAAGCCTATACCGAGATCGACACGAGGGAGATGTCGTATGACGATATCCGCGCGAATCTGACGAGCAACTGCCGCCTGACGACGGGCGAGCGCAAGCGCATGGATAAGCTGATGGCGGCCTATGCGGCGGGGGAACGGACGGGCGACGGCGCGAGCGTACTGGAGGCGAAAAAGAACGTCCGCGTCGGCGTGTATGCGCTCGACCCGGCGGAATACGACGGGGAGCGGGTGCTGCTGCTCCTGCCGGGCAACTGCCTGACAGACGAGGAAATGCTGGCGATTCTGGATGCGTATCGCGAGCTGGGCGAGGTCTTCGACCCGGACGCGCTGAGCGAAAGAAACTGCGTGCGCGGCCACACCTTTATGGGCACAAGCGAGGGGGATAATGAAGAACGCCGTGCGCGGCTGAAAGGATTGATTCAACGCGGTATCATCCGGCGGGAGGACGTGCCGGAGACGCTGAAGGCGGTCGATTTGAACGACGACTCGTTTCTCGGCTCGTATGGCGGCAAATTCATCCTCACGCCGTATCGAAGGCTGAACGACGACGAGCTGCTGGATATGCTGTTTCTCAGCGGTTTTAAGAATGAAAGCGAAGACATTGATCTGCCTGCGGCGGAGCGGAACGCGCGGCTGGCGCTGCGGGAAAAGAACGGCTGCCCGCTGAGCATGGAGCTGACCTATATGAATACGTCTTACGATTACGGGGAAGCGAACGGCCATTGGAGGAGAATCCCCTTTGTAACCCTCATGTTTGAATATGTCGATGAAGCGGGCGCGCACTGGAACGCCGACGCATTTATCAACGGTGTGACCTCGCAGACGACAGGAACGCATGTGTACAGCTACGATGCGGAATGACGTCTTCCCTCAAGAGGAACGTATATAAGCAGAGATGCAGAGAAAACCGTCGCGTATCCGTTCAAACCGGTAATGAAAAAACCTCCCTCGAGAAAGAGGGAGGCAGAGGGCGCGAAGGTCAGCCCTTCACGCCGCCGAGGGCGACGCCCGCGACGATGAACTTGCTCAGGAACAGGTAGATGATGATGACCGGCATGATCGCGATGGCGATCAGCATGTACACCTGACCCATATCGAATTTGAGGAAGTCCGCGCTGCGAAGCTGGGCGATCAAAATCGGGAGGGTCTTTTTCTTGTTGCTGGTCAGGATCAGGGCGGGGACGAAGTAGTTATTCCACGAGGCGACGAAGGTGAAAATCGCCTGCACGGCGAGCGCCGGTTTCATAATCGGCAGAACGACGTAGTTGAAGGTGTGGAATTCGCCGGAGCCGTCGATGCGCGCGGCCTCCACGATTTCCATCGGCAGGTTGCTCTTCATGTAGGAAACCATGAAGTAATACACCGTCGGCGCGGCGATGCTCGGCAGGAACAGCGGAATCAGCGTATCGGTGAGCTTCATGTTCGTCATCAGGCGGAGGAAGCCCAGCGCGGAAACCTGCGTCGGCATCGTCATAATGAGGATGATGAACGCGGAAGCGATCTTCTTGAGCTTGAAGTCGTAGGCGTGCACGCCGTAGGCCGTCAGCGCGGAGAAGTAGATCGAGAGCACCGCGGAGAGGGCGGCGACGAGCAGGCTGTTTTTGATGCCCGAAAGAATCGGGATGTTCGCGTCCGCCAGCACGTTTTTCAGGTTCGTCGTGAACGACTTGCCGGGCAGGAAGGAGAAGCCGCGCTGAATCTGGTAATGGTTGCGCGTGGCGTTGATGAGGAGCACATAGAAGAAGAACAGGCAGAGGAAGCAGAGAATCGCCAGCACCAGATAGCTCACGATGCGGCGCGTCAGCAGCTCGTGCTTGCTCTGCTCGGCGCCCTTATCCCTTACGGCTTGCGTAGTCATTTCTTTTTCCTCCCCTCGTCTTCATTGGTCGAGCGATAAATCACGACGCACAGAACGGCGCAGATGATGAACAGGATGACGGAAACCGCGCCGGCCATGCCGTAGTTCTTGCTGAACATGTGGCTGTTGAGGTACATGATCATGGTCGTAGCACAGTTATTTGGATTGCCCTTTCCGTTGGTCAAAATCTGCGGCACATCGAACATCTGGAGGCCGCCGATCAGCGAGGTGATCATCACGTAGACCAGAATGGGGCGGATGAGCGGCATGGTGATCTTCCAGAAGATCTGGCTGGGCGTGCAGCCGTCGATCTCCGCTGCTTCGAACAGGCTCAGGTCGATGCCCATGACGGCGGCCATCAGCAGGATGGTCGTGTTGCCGAACCACATCAGGAAGTTCATCAGCGCGACCAGACCGCGCGTGCCCGCAATGCTGGAGAGGAAGCGGAACGGCTCCTTGAGGACACCCGCGGAAACCAGCGCGGCGTTGACCGGGCCGTTATCCGAGAAGAGGGCGAAGAAGAGCATGGCGAACGCGGAGGCCATAATCAGGTTGGGCATGTAAATCACGGTTTTGAAGAACGGCTGGCAGCGGATGCGCAGGCGGTTATCCGTAAACCAGACGGCCAGCAGCAGCGAAACGATGATCTGCGGTACAAAACCGAGTGTCCACATCAGCATGGTGTTGCCCAGATACTTGGGCAGATCCAGACTGAGCAGTTTGACGTAGTTGCTAAGGCCCGTAAAGTTGGGGCCGATAACCTTCAAGCCGCTGCGATAATACTCAAAGAAGCTGTAATAGATGGTCGAAGCGAGCGGAATCAGCTGGAAAATCGCAAAGGCGATGAAGAACGGCGCGATGAAAATATAGCCCCATTTCGCGTAGCTGATTGAGCGGCGCTTGGTTCCTTTTGCGGGCGCTTGCATGCGAATCACCTTTCTTTTTTAGATTATAGACGAGGGACTTTATCGCCACGCGATAAAGGGGATAAGAGGGTTAAGGGATAAGAAAATGGGACGGGCAGAGCGCCCGCCCCATTGACTGTATGGGTTAGAGGATGATTCCGGGGATTATTCCGGCCAGACAACCTCGGTCAGTTCCGGATAAAGAACCTTGATCTTGGCTTCGAAGTTAGCCTTTGCGGTCTCCAGATCCACAGCACCGTTGAAGTAGTCATGGAAGAAGGTCTGCATGTTCTCGTTCAGACCCTGATCATACGGGCCGGCGTTGCTCATGTCGATCTTCTCAGCGGACTTGGCGAACAGCGCGATGTGGTTCTGGCCGCCGAGGAACGCGGACTGATAATCGCTGCCCGCGATTTCGTTCATGGCTTCGATGTTGTTGGTGTAATCCTGCGTGTCGAGGGTGATCTGCTTGTCGATTTCCTTATCGCAGGTCAGCTTGAGCATAATATCCTTGATGGTCTCGGCGTTATCCGTGCCGGCCGCGGCGCACATCCAGCTGCCGCCCCAGTAATAGGACTGCGGGCCTTCACAAACCGCGTAATCGCCGAAGATGCCGTTGCCGACTTCTTCCTTGCCGCCCTCGGAGACCGGAACGGCCAGAGCGTTGCCCAGCAGGGTGAAGTTGATGCCCCAAGTGGAGTAGAAGAAACCGAAGACCTTGCCGTCCGGACCCTGATCGGCCGCCCAAGTGCTATCCCACAGGATGGACTTGTTGTTGTAACCCTTATCGGTGAATTCCTTGGTCTGCTCGACCCACTTCATCAGGTTCGCGTCAACCTTGACGGTCGTGCCGTCCACCCACGGAGCGGAAACGTTGTTGGAGAAGGTGCGGTAGCTGTCGTCGTAGCCGGAGAGCATCTTGTAGCCCTTTTCGGCGGCCTTCGCGGCGACCTCGTTGAACTTATCCCAATCGCTCAGGTAGGTCTGCACCTCGGCGGGATCGTCCGTGCCGAGCACATCCTTGGCGATGGAGCGGCGGTAGGCGAACAGACCCGGAGTCGCCTGCCAAGTCACGCCCTTGAGCACGCCGTCGGCCGTCGCGATATCCTGCGTGTATTTATACTGGCCGTCCAGATCGCCGTCGGTCAGGCCGATGTCGGCGCGGACATCCAGCGTGTACGGAGAATCCACATACTTGAGCGCGTAGTCGGCCTCGATGAGGAACATGTCGATCTTGTCGTCATCGGCGGCGGATTCCTGCGCGAGGAGCGCTTCGTCCAGCTTGTTCTGGTAGTTGTTGTCGGCGTTCGGGTTGATCGTCCACTTGACGATCGTGCCGTCGTTCAGGGTCGTGGTGGACTTATCTTCCGCGACTTCCTTGACTTCCGGATAATAGGCGTTGAAGCGGGACTGGAATTCGTCGTTCCAGCACCAGACGTTCAGCACGCTGCCTTCGGCGAGAGAGACGCTGGCCAGAGAGCTCATCGCAAGCGTAAGAGCCAAAGCCTTAGACAAATGTTTCCTCATGGTAAGAACCTCCTTTTTATTGTTCACCCTCGTTTCTGCGGAGGGGGAATCGCGTGTTACCCCAGTTTCGAGACGGTTTTGCCGGCGATCAGGCGGCAGGGGACGGAGATGATTTCCGGCAGTGTGGTGCGCGGCTGCTCAATCAGGTGAACGAGCTTGCGCGCGGCCTCGCGGCCGATCCGGGAGACGTCCTGCTCCACGGTGGTGAGCTGCGGCTGGCACATCTGAATCATGGCCACGCCGTCGTATCCGGTGATGGAAATATCCTCCGGAATCCTCAGCCCCGCCGCGCGAATGGCGTCCATGCCGCCCAGCGCGGAGTAGTCATCCGGCATCAGGATGCAGGTTGGGCGATCCGCCAGCGCAAGGAGCTGCGCCGTCGCCTCTCTCGTGGAGGCGGGATCGTGATACGGGGAGGCGACGAGGTAATCATCCGGAACGGAGAGCCCCGCCTCGTTCATCGTCCGCAGGAAGGTGGTCAGGCGGATGTCGCTGACCGTGTCCTCCGCGCCGTAGACGAACGCGATTTTCTTGTGCCCCATCGAGAGAATGTGCCGGGTGAGCGCCTCGACGCCCTGCCTGTTTTCGGATTGGATGCACGCCCTGTTGTTGAAAACGTGGTCGATGGTGACCAGCGGAAGCGAGCTGGAGACGAGCTGGAGCACCTCGCCGTCGTCAAAGTGGGAACAGACGATGCAAACGCCGTCCACATTGCGATAGCGGCAATGCTCGAGGTAGGTCATCTTGGAGTGCCCCATGTTGTGGGTGATGAAGGTGATATCGTAGCCCCGGCGCTCGGCCTCCTGCTTGAAGGATTGCAGCACGGGGGAGAAATAGCTGTGGGTGAAGCCGCTCTCGGTGTCGTCCGAATAGAGCACGCCGAGGTTGAACGTGCGCCCGATCTTGAGGCTCCGCGCGATGGCGCTGGGGCGATAGCCCATTTCGTCGGCCACGGCGCGAACCTGCTGGCGGGTTTCCTCGCTGACGTCAGGATAATCGTTTAAGGCTTTACTGACGGTCGAAACGGACAGGCCGCACCGAGCGGACAGCTCTTTGATTGTTACGGCCATGTTTCCATCCTCCTGTTTGTTGAATTTGGTGGATTCGAAATATTCTAAATCGTTTTCGTAGTTTCATTATACGACGTGTTCTCCAAAATTGCAAGCACTTTTTTCAAAAAATAGAAAAATTTTCCGAAAGCAAGCGGCTTGAATGGTCAAAATGCTCAAATATATTGACATTTTCACAAGGGGATATATAGGAAGAAAGCGAATTCGTTTTCAAAAAAGGCGGGCGCGCCGAAGGCAGCTCAAAAATCAAAAGATGAAAAATCACTGAAAATACTTGATTTTTCGGCATAAATGGGATATAGTTGTTATAGAATCCATCGGAAAGAAATGAAACGTTACGAAACCGATTTCGCATCGGCGGAGCTCACGCCGTTTCGATGCATCCATAAAAAGGAGGAAACCTCATGCAGTACGGCTATTTTGACGACGCGGCGCGGGAGTACGTCATCACCGAGCCGCAAACGCCGTCGCCCTGGATCAACTATCTGGGCAGCGAAGCGTTTTTCACCCTGATGAGCAACACGAGCGGCGGCTACAGCTTCTATAAGGACGCGCGCATGCTGCGTCTGACCCGTTACCGCTATAACAATGTGCCGACCGACGCGGGCGGGCAGTATTTCTACATCAACGACGGCGGCGTGGTCTGGACGCCGGGGTTCATGCCGGTCAAAACGCCGCTGGATCGCTACGAGTGCCGCCACGGCCTTGGCTATACCCGCATCACAGGCGAAAAGAACGGCCTTGAGGCGGTGGAAACCGCGATGGTGCCGCGCGGCGTGAACGCGCTGGTCACCAAGGTCGAACTGACCAACCGCTCCGACGCGGCGAAAGAGGTTTCGCTGTTCAGCTTCGTCGAGTTCTGCCTGTGGAACGCGCAGGACGACGCGACCAACTTCCAGCGCAACTTCTCCACCGGCGAGGTCGAGATCGAGGGCAGCGCGATCTATCACAAGACGGAATACCGCGAGCGCCGCAACCATTTTGCCGTGTACGCGGTCAACGCGCCGGTGGACGGCTTCGACACCGACCGCGAGCGCTTCCTCGGCGCGTACAACGGCTTTGGCGAGCCGCGCGCCGTGTTTGAAAACAGGAGCGGCAACAGCGTCGCCAGCGGCTGGGCGCCCGTCGGCAGCCACCACCTGCGCGTCGCGCTGAAGCCGGGCGAGCGCGCGAGCTTCATCTTTGTGCTGGGCTATTGCGAAAACCCGGAGGCGGAAAAGTTTTCCGCGCCGAACGTCGTCAACAAAGCGCCTGCCTATACGCTGCTGAAAGCGTTTGAAAGCGAAGCGCAGTTTGACGCGGCGTTTGACGCGCTGGCGAAATATTGGGACGAGCTGCTCTCCATCTACCGGGTGGACAGCGGCGAGGCGCGGCTCAACCGCATGGTCAACCTCTGGAACCAGTATCAGTGCATGGTGACCTTCAACATGTCGCGCTCGGCCAGCTATTATGAATCCGGCATCGGCCGCGGCATGGGCTTCCGCGATTCCACGCAGGATCTGCTCGGCTTTGTGCACCTGATTCCCGCGCGCGCCCGCGAGCGGATTCTGGATATCGCGGCGACGCAGTTCCCGGATGGCAGCGCCTATCATCAGTATCAGCCGCTGACCAAGCGCGGCAATTTCGACGTGGGTTCCGGCTTCAACGACGACCCGCTCTGGCTGATTTTCGGCGTGGCGGCCTACGTCAAGGAGACGGGCGATATCGGGATTCTATCGGAGAAGGTGCCGTTTGACAACGACGAGAGCAAGGCCGAGCCGCTGATGGAGCACCTGCGCCGCAGCTTCCATTATACGGTGGATCACCTCGGCCCGCACGGCCTGCCGCTGATCGGCCGCGCGGACTGGAACGACTGCCTCAACCTCAACTGCTTCTCCAAGACGCCGGGCGAGAGCTTCCAGACGACGGCGAATTTCGAATCCGGCGTGGCGGAATCGCTCTTTATCGCGGGCATGTTTGTCGGCGTATGCCCGGATTACGCCGAGCTTTGCCGCCGCTTCGGCTGGAACGAGGAGGCGGAAGCCGTCGCGGGGCACAAGGCCGCGATGGAAAAGGCTGTGCTCGAGCACGGATGGGACGGCGCATGGTTCCTGCGCGCGTATGATGCGTTCGGCCACAAGGTCGGCTCGCACGAGTGCGACGAGGGGCAGATTTACATCGAGCCGCAGGGCTTCCTGGTCATGGCGGGCGTGGGCGTGAAGGAAGGGCTGGCGCAGCGCGCGCTGGATTCCGTCCGCGAAAAGCTGCTCAGCGAGCACGGCGTGGCGATTCTCACGCCGCCGTACACGCGCTACCACGTCGAGCTGGGCGAAATCAGCTCCTATCCGCCGGGGTATAAGGAGAATGGCGGGATCTTCTGCCACAACAACCCGTGGATTGCGCTGGCGGAGGCGGCGCTCGGTCACGGCGGCCGCGCTTACGACGTCTACCGCCGCACCTGCCCGGCCTATATCGAGGATCAGAAGCTGCATCACACCGAGCCGTATGTGTACAGCCAGATGGTCGCGGGGCCCTACGCGCCGCGCTTCGGCGAGGCGAAGAACAGCTGGCTGACCGGCACGGCGGCGTGGAGCTTCTACACCGCGTCGCAGGGGATTCTGGGCGTTAAGCCGGATTACGACGGACTGAAGATCGACCCGTGCCTGCCCAAGGAGCTCGATGAGCTGACCGTGACGCGCAGGTTCCGCGGCAGCGAATACGAGGTGCATATCCTCAACCAAGCGGGAGACGAAAAGGGCGAGATTCAGCTCACCGTGGACGGCAAGCCGATCGACGGCTGCGTGATTCCGGCGGACGCCACGCCGTGCAGGCATCGCGTGGAAGCCGTGATCCGGTAAACGGATCATTGGGCGAGGCCGCCGCGATATTCACACGACCACAACGATATAAAAGGGGATTGCCCGGCGAAGGAAAACGCGGCAATCCCCTTCATTTGTATCTTGCATTTCATGCAGAATTGTGATATCCTCATGCCGTAATCCGATTAAACCGATGGTAAAACAAGATTAACTTGCAAAACGAGAGGATGAAGCACCATGATCATTTGCGATACGCATTGCGATACCCTGTATATGCGCGCACTCCAGCCGCAGAAAACGCCCTGCGTGACGATGGAGGCCATGAAAAAGGGCGGCATGAGCCTGCAAACCTGCACGCTGTACGCGGGCAACGCGGGCATGGCGGGGCACCCGTATGACAAGGCGATGGCCGAATACCGCGCCTTTGAGCACCTGCGCGACACCGAGGGCTGGACGCGCGTGGATTCGCCGCTGGAGGCGGAGGACGGCAAGGTGAAGATTTTGCTGAGCGTCGAGGGCGGCGAAATCTTCGAGGGCAAGGTCGAGCGGGTGCACGAGTTTTACGGCTACGGCGTGCGCATGGCCGCGCTGACGTGGAACAACGAAAACGAGATCGGCCATTCCGCGAAGAGCGGCTCCAAAGAAGGCATCAAGCCGGTCGGCTGGGAGATTCTGCGCGCGATGGCGGAGCTTAAAATGGCGGCGGATACGAGCCACCTGAACGAAGCGGGCTTCTGGGATTTGATCGACAAGCACAGCCAGCCGCCGATGGCTTCCCATTCCTGCGCGACGGCGCTGTGCAGCCACTTCCGCAACCTGACCGACGAGCAGATTCGCGCGATGGTGAAGCGCGGCGGCTGGATCGGCGTGAATTTCTATCCGTCCTTCCTGTCGCCGGATGGAAAGGCCAGCGTTTCCACGATCTGCGACCACATCGATTACATGTGCCAGCTCGGCGCGGAGAAGAACGTCGGCTTCGGCAGCGATTTTGACGGCATTGAAACCACGCCGGTGGACTGCAAGAGCCCGGCCGATGTGCCGAAGATCCTCGACGAGCTGCGCCGCCGCGGGTACAGCGAGGAAGCGCTGGCCGATATCGCGGGCAACAACTTCCTGAATTATTATCGCAGACTGGGCTGGTAAGCGCGAAAAGGCCATGAAGGAAAGCTATCTTGTGCCGGATTATTTTCCGAAATTCGCCTGCAAAATGGGCGAATGCCGCCATCCCTGCTGCAAGGGCTGGCCGATTTCGATCTCCACCGACGATTATTTCCGCCTGCTGAGCGTGTCGTGCGGCCCGGCCATGCGGGAGCGGCTGGATAACGCCGTCCGCGTTTCGCTGCATCCCACGCCGGAGGCCTACGCGCAGATTGCGCCGACGTGGGCGGGCGACTGCCCGCTGCATCTGACGGACGGACGCTGTTCGGTGCATGCGATGCTGGGCGCGGACGCGCTGCCGGCCATCTGCCGGCTCTATCCGCGCGGGATTCGCGTGGAGGACGGAAACGAGTGCTCCTGCGCGAATAGCTGCGAGGCCGTGATCGAGCTGATGATGGGGCAGAAGGAGCCGATTCGGTTTGTGCGCGCCGATTTGAAGCTGAATCCGCCGAAGGCCGCAGAGCGGGCGTTCTTCTTTGAAACCGTCGGCAAGGCGCAGCGGATTCGGCTGTATTTCATCGAGATCATGCAGCGGCGGGCGTTCACGCTGCCGCAAAGGCTGATGACGCTCGGCGAGGCGCTCAGACAGATGGATGCGGCGCTCAAACGGAAGGACGAGGCGCGCGTCGAGGTGCTGCTTGCGGGCGCGCCGCTGGCGGCGTATCCGCTGCCGGATCAGCCGGCTCGAGGGCGCGCGCTGAAAGCGGCCTGCGACATGCTCCGGCAGGTTGACGAGCGGAGCGGCAGCATCCGTTCGCACGGAGAGGCGGCGCTGGCGCTGCTCGGCGGCGCGGACGGACGCGAGGAACGATATGCGCGCGCGGCCGGTCATCTGGATGAGGTCGCGCCGGATTGGCCGATTTTCTTTGAGCATGCGCTGGTCAATCACATGTTCTTTGAGCAATTCCCGTTTCAGGATCGCGACGAGGGGCTTCTGGATGAATTTGTCGCGATTTGCGCGGTGTATGCGGTGCTGCGTGTGCTCTGCGTCTGCACGATGGCGAATCACGCGGAGCGGACGGCGCTTGCGGATGTGATGGCCGCGGCGTTCCGCTTTATCAATCATACCGCGTCTGATCGGTATGCGTCGCATATGCTGAGGGAGATTGGCTGTGCGGATGAAGCGGGGCTGGCGGAGCTGATAACGCTGTAAGCCGCGAGGAAAGAACCCATACGCCAAAATAACGAAGGAGCGCTGGGGGCAGATTGCCCGACAGCGCTCCTTTGCTATGCAAAATTACAGCATAAACCGCACGGCGACGGCTTTTCCCAAAATGCGCACCATGCGCGTTTCCCCCTCGCCGCCGATATCAATGGGGGCGTAGGCCGGGTTGGAGGGGAGAAGCTGGGTGAACGCGATGTTGCCATCCGGCCCGCGCAGACGGCGAACATGCTTGAGCGTCACCTCGTTATCCAGCGCGACGGCGGCGATTTCGCCGTCCTGCACGTGATCCTGACTGCGGAGGAACACGACGTCACCCGAATGAATACGGTCGCCGATCATGGAATCGCCCTCGGCAATCAGCGCGAAATCGCAGGGAAGATCGTCCTCCACGGTGATGTACTCCGTCCCGTCGCCGGGGCTGTAGATCGGCTCGCCGCAGGCCGCGCTGCCCAGAATCGGGACGCGCCGCCTGCCGGAAACGGGCGTCAGCTCCGGCGGCAGAATCGGCTCCTCGCCGGAAAGCGCGGCGACGGGCAGCCCCAGCTTCTGCGCGAAGGCCGTGACCACGGAGAGCCGGGGAATACGCTTCTTGGTTTCGTAACGGCTGATGACCTGCTTGGTGGTGCCCAGCAGGGCGGCCATTTCATCCTGCGAAAGATTCCGCTCGGAACGAATCTGCCGTAAAATATCGCCAAATTCCATAAAGCCCTCCTTGAACATAAAGGTTAACGTCTTTATTATACCGCAAAAGTCGCCGTTTGCAACCCTAAAATAAATTTTTATAAAAATTTGTCGCCAAACGGTTGACGAACACCCGTTCCCGTGATAGAATACAGCCATCGCCAAACGGATGACAAAATAAGACGGATGATGGATGGTGGAATGAAGATGATGATAAACAACGTAAATAACAATCAAAGTGGTTATCGTTCTTTGAATCAACACGTCAATGTGGCGCTGAGTGGTGAACATATGCGGAACGTGAATCATCCGTCCGGCGGCAGCGGGTCGCGGGAGGCCGCGCTTACCCGTCGAATCCGCCAGCTTGAACAGCGGGTGTTCGCGCTGGAGGAAACGCTGCATCAGGCGGATCAGCTTCGGAAAAAGACGGCGGAAGAGGCGCTTGTGGCGAAATACGGCGAAAGCGTGGATAAATCGCTGGCCGCGCGCATCATGGGCGTGACGAGATCGACCGTGTACGCGATGATTGCGGATGGGCGCGTGGAATCGGCGGGCGCGGGCAAGCGCGTGAGCGTGCGCAGCATTGCGCGGTATCTTTCATAAAAACCGGCATAGTCTAAAAAAGCGGATAAAATAAGAAGGGCAGGAAAAATAAAATGACGATGGTGGAAGCGGCGGTTCTCTTTGGCTTCGGCGTGCCGATTGTGGCGGCGTGCATGGCGTTTGTGGTGATGGCCTGCCGGTTGCAGAACGAGGAAAACGCAAAGCTCGCGGCGCAGCAGAAATAAGCGGTTCGCCGCGCGGAAAAAGAGCGGCGGTTTGACAAATCATCAAAATGCGGCGAGGGGCGGTCTGCGCGGGCGGATCGCCCTTTGTCTGCCATCCGGCGGTACGGATGCAAAACTGCGCGAAAAGCAGGGGGGGCGGACGGCGGGCTTCGGCACGTTCTTTGTGCAGTTTTGCGGGAGAACATCGAGCGCAGATGTGGAATCTTCCATCTTGAAAAGCTTATGAGAAGCGTGTATAATACCGCTGATTTTCAAAGAAAAAGGATTCCCGTTCGAAAGAACAATCGTGAGGAGATTTCGATGACCAAGGATTTGACGCAGGGCTCGCCCGTCCGCTTGATTCTCGGCTTTGCATTGCCGCTTCTGGCCGGCATGCTGTTTCAGCAGCTATACAATTTGGTTGACACGCTGATTGTCGGCCGCTTCCTCGGGATGGAGGCGCTCGCGGGCGTGGGCGCGACCGGCTCCATCAACTTTCTGGTGCTCGGCTTTTGCATGGGTGTCTGTTCCGGCTTCGCGATTCCGGTGGCGCAGCAGTTCGGCGCGCGGGAAGAAAGCCGCATGCGCGAATTTGTCGCCAACGGAACGTGGCTTTCCATCGTGTTTGCGCTGGTGATGACCGTGCTGACCGTGGTTTACTGCGGGGATATCCTGCGCGTGATGAACACGCCGACGGATTGTTTCGAGCAGGCCTACGATTACATTGTCGTCATTTTCGCGGGTATTCCGTTCACATTCCTGTATAACCTGCTCTCCGGCTGGCTGCGCTCGCTGGGCGACAGCAAAACGCCGCTGTTCTTCCTTGTGCTCTCCTCGGTGCTCAACGTCATTCTGGATTTGGCGTTCATCCTGATCTTCAAGCTCGGTGTGTTTGGCGCGTCGCTGGCGACGGTGCTCAGCCAGGCGATTTCCGGCGTGCTCTGCCTGCTGTTCATCATGGTGAAGGTCCCGATTCTGCACATCACCCGGTCGGAATGGCGGCCCCAATCCAAGCGCATGACGGAGCTGTGCGCATACGGCGTGCCGATGGGGCTTCAATATTCCATCACGGCGATCGGCAGCGTGATCCTGCAGGTCGCGGTCAATTCGCTCGGCTCGCTCTCCGTCGCGGCGGTGACGGCGGCGAGCAAGGTGCTCAATTTTCTGGCCTGCCCGTTTGACGCGCTCGGCTCGACCATGGCGACGTATGGCGCGCAGAACGTCGGCGCAAGCCGTTACGACCGGCTGAACAAGGGCATTTATTCCTCCTCGCTGATGGGCTTTGGCTATTCGCTGCTGGCGTTCGGCGTCGCCTGGTTCTTCGGGCGCTCGCTGACGGGGCTGTTCGTCTCCGGCGGCAGCAGCGCGCAGCTCGTCGAGCTGGCGCAGACGTATATGATTACAAACGTGCTCGCTTATCCGCTGCTGACGCTGGTGAACGTCGTGCGCTTTATGATTCAGGGCATGGGCTTTTCGATGTTCGCGATTCTAGCCGGTGTGATGGAGATGGCGGCGCGCAGCCTTGCGGGCATGTTTCTCGTGCCCGCGCTGGGGTATTTCGGCGCGGCGCTGGGCAGCCCGCTGGCATGGGTCGCGGCGGATCTCTTCCTTGTCCCGGCGTATTTCCGCTGCCGCCGCGTGCTGATGAGCCAGTCGCATCATCTTCACGTGATGGGCGAGCGCGCGGAACTGAATTGAATGATTTCCTGCGGAAGATGCAGAAGGTCTGCATTTTTCGCATTTTTTGTAAAAAAAGGGTTGACATCTCGCCTGATCTCATGTATAATAGGTTTCGCTGATTGAGCAGCGGCCAATGAATGGAGAGTTGGCTGAGTGGTCTAAGGCGCACGACTGGAAATCGTGTGTGGGCTGATACCCCACCTAGGGTTCAAATCCCTAACTCTCCGCCAGAGCTGATATGGCTTGAGCCAAGGCGATACCATCGCCAACCCCTGTGAAGTGTTCGCACCACTTCGCAGGGGCTTTTTTGCGTCAGTAAAGAAAATAGCCCCCGTCCTCCTTCCCGTCGTCCTCGTAAGAATCCATGTACTGTTCCAGCGCGGAACACACAACGCCCGTGGTTGTTTCTCCGTGCTGGGCGCAAAAGGTTTTCAACCGCTCGAATAGGTCATTCGGCAGCCGCGCGCCAATACTCCGTGTGTGCTGGGTCTGAATTGACCATTTTCGTTTCTGGTTTTCCATGTTCGACACTCCTTCCGGGCATGTTCTACACGCCCATACCCAGTATAAAGCCATGTTCTACACATGTCAACCCTAAAATTTGCGTTTTTTCGCCCTTTCTTGCGTTTTTTGCGCTGGAAAGGCAGAACTATCCACCACCAGCGGAAAAAACCGCCACAGAGGCGCACAGGCGGCCAGAATTGCCCCCGCCGCGCCGTCGCGCCCGTCCGCTTTGCGCCCGGTGGCTTGCCCGGTTGCCCGTCCGCTTGGCCTTGCGCCCCTCTGGGCGCGGGGCAGGGGAGTTTGTGCCGCGCCCTTCGGTTCGCCGCGTCCGGCGGCCGTGCCCCCGTTCTGCGCCCCGTGCTCGTCGCTCCCGTCTGCGTCGGCCGCGCTGCTTCTGCGGCTCAATGGGGCGCTCTGCGCTGATGGCAGGGAGTAGGCGGCTTGCTCCTGCGCCCTAGTGCCGCCCGGCCTGCGCCGTCGCCGCCCGCCTCGCCGCCGTTTCGCCGTCCGCTGGCGTGGTCGCGCCGTCTCTGGCGCGCGTGGTGGGGGGCAGTTGCTCCCGCGCCCGCTGGCCGCCTCTCCGTCGTCGGTCTGGTCGGCTTGGCCGCTGGCCGCGCTCTCTCATGCGTCCGCGTGACGGGCTGGCGCGTGGCCTTTGCGCCCTTCCGGCGCGCCCGCGGCTTGCCTCCGGGCGCTTGCTTGGCCGATGGCCGCAGCGTCTGCCGTGGCGTGGGGCAGAGCTGGGCGTTCTGTTTCGCGTCGGGTCG
>UQNM01000022.1 GCA_900542395.1 uncultured Eubacteriales bacterium | reverse complement strand
TGCCACTGGCAGCAACAACCGAAAACCTCTTTGGAAACCTTCGGGCGCAAATACTCAGTTTTACTCTTGAACTATCGGTGTTGTTAGCTTGACAGCCTCGTTTTTTTCTGCTTTTTCTTTTTTTCAGTGACGGCTTTATTTTCCCTCTATGGCCGCGCGGAGCGCCTGCTTGCGCGCCCTCGCTTCCTCCAACATCACGGCCGCGTGGCGAACGCTGCTCTCGCTTTCGCAGCCCGCCCCGCCCACCATGCGGGCGATCTCCTGCGCGCGCTGGCTCTCACTCAGCCGCGTCACCTCGGTGCGCGTCGCGCCGTTTTCGTCGTATTTGCAGACCAGATACTGCGTATCCGCCATCGCGGCGATTTGCGGCAGATGCGTCACGCAGATCACCTGATGATGGTCGCCGATCTGGCTCATCTTCTCGGCCACAACCTGCGCCATGCGCCCGCTGATTCCGGTGTCGATTTCGTCAAAGACCATGCTTCGGGGAATTCCCGGCTTCTGCGCCGAAAGATTTTTGAGCGCCAGCATGATACGCGACAGCTCGCCGCCGGAGGCCACGCGCGCCAGCGGCTTGAGCGGCTGCCCCAGATTCGCGCAGAACATCATTTCAATTCGATCCACGCCCTGCGCGCTGAAGCGGTCGCGCAGCTTTTCGCCCTCGGTCAGCGGCGCAAACGCCATCGAAAGCCGCGCGTTTTTCATGCCGAGATCGTGAAGCTGCTCGACGATCGCGCGTTCAAAGCGCCTCGCGGCCTCCTCTCGCGCATGCGTCAGCTTTACGGAAATCTCCTCCAGCCGCCGCGTCATCTGGCGGTAATCTTTTTCCAGCCGTTCCGCCGCCTCGTCGGAATCCTCCAATTCGCTCAGCTCCGCCTCGATTTTATCCCGATAGCGGATCATCTCCTGCGTCGTCGCGCCGTATTTGCGGTTCAGGCGACGCAGCAGATCCAACCGGCTTTCCACACGTTCGGCTTCCTCGCCGTCGTAGTCCATGTCCTCGCGCAGGTCGCGCAAATCGCGCGCCGCGTCCTCCACCTCATAGCAGAGGCCGTCCAGCCTCGCGTATACCGTTTCATATCTCGCATCGAGCGAGGCCACCGGCTCCAGCGCGTTCACGCCCTCGCGCAGCAGCTCCACCGCCGAGGAGCCGCCCTCCACGCCGTCGCTCAGCAGCGCGCAGGATTCGTCGAACGCCGACATGATCTTGCCCGCGTTTCGATAGAACACCTTCTGGCGCTCCAGTTCTTCTTCCTCGCCCGCCGTCAAATGCGCGCCGCGCAGTTCTTCGAGCTGAAAGCGGAGCATGTCGATGCGCTGTTCCCTTTCGGCCACGCTCTTGCGCAGTTTGGAGAGCTTCTGCGCCGTCTGCCGCCACGCGGCATACGCCTGCTCGTTTT
Source organism: uncultured Eubacteriales bacterium (assembly GCA_900542395.1). Taxonomy (GTDB): domain Bacteria; phylum Bacillota; class Clostridia; order Christensenellales; family Aristaeellaceae; genus Ventricola. Next base: position 31,048 of record UQNM01000022.1, on the reverse strand, counting down.
CCGCCAGCAGCGGCCGAACCTCGTCCGCGGCGTATTCATCCAGATAGCCGATGTGGTTTTTGCTGTCCAGCAGCAGCTGGTGCTCATGCTGGCCGTGGATATCCAACAGTTGGGCGGAGACCTGTTTGAGCGTTTGAAGCGGAACAATCGTGCCGTTAATCCGGCAGATGTTTCGCCCCGCGCTGGTCAGCTCGCGAGAGATGGACGCGGTATCTTCGTCGCCGGTCAGCGTCAGTTCGCCCAGCAGCGCCTTGACCTTTTCGTTGTCCGCGATATCGAATACCGCCTCCACGCGCGCCTTCATTTCGCCGTTTGTAATCAAATCCCTGTCCGCGCGTTCGCCGAGCACCAGATTCACAGCGTCTACGACGATGGATTTGCCCGCGCCGGTTTCGCCGGTCATCACGTTCATGCCCGGCTCGAAGTCGATGGTCATGTCGTTAATCAGCGCAAGATGATGAATACTAAGCTGCAAAAGCATCGCAATCTTCCCCTCTTACCTGACGATGTTCTTAAACCGGCGTATCACCGCGTCCACCTCGTCGTTTGAGCGCACGATAATCAGAATCGTGTTGTCGCCCGCGACCGTGCCCAGCACCTCCGGCCAGTGCAGGCTGTCCACCGCCTCCGCCGCAACGTGCGCGCTGCCGGAAAGGGTTTTAATCACAATCAGGTTGTTGGCGCTGTTGATATCAACCACCGAATCGGAGAGCATGCGAATCAGCCTGTCGCCCACGCCCTGATCGTTTTTGTCAATCATTGCGTAGCGATACACGCCGTCCTCCGCGAGCACCTTGATGAGGTGCATCTCCTTGATGTCGCGGGAAACCGTGGCCTGCGTAACCACCATCCCGTGCACGCGCAGGGCTTCGGCAAGCTCCTCCTGCGTCTGTATGCTCTGGCTCTCCACAATTTCGCGGATCAAAGCCTGCCGTTTTGCCTTCATAACGTCCTCCTCGAATCGGGTTGGTCGGAAAATCCGCCGTTTATAAGCTCCACTGAGAGAGTTTGTCCTTGAGCAGCGAGAAGAAATTGCGCGCCCTTGAAAAGCGCACAAGCTGCGCGTCGTGCGGCGAGCGCATCACCGTCAGCCGCTCGCCGTTGCGCATCCGGCTGATCGCCTGCCCGTCAATGGAGAGCTGCATGCCCTCGCGCATCTCCTTCATGTTCAGCAGCAGCGTCACCGGCTCGTCGGCGGAAAGCACAATCGGCCGGGATTGCAGCGTGTGCGGACAGATCGGGTTAAGCACAAAGCACGGCACATCCGGGCTGACAATCGGCCCGCCCGCCGAAAGCGAATACGCCGTTGAGCCGGTCGGGCTGGCCAGCACCACGCCGTCCGCGATGTAATGATCCACCAGCGCACTGCCGACGAGCGCATCCAGCGCGATCATCCGCTGGGAGAGGCCTCGGGAAATGCTGACTTCGTTGGTCGCATAGGCCGAAACGGGCTTCCCGTTGCACATGCCCTCCGCATACAACATCATGCGCCGCTCGATGGCGTATTCGCCGCGAACGAGCATATCCAGCGCCTCCGGCAGCTCCTGCGTCTGCGTCTCCAGCAGAAAGCCCAGCCGCCCGAGGTTGATCCCCAGAATCGGGATGTCCCTGTCCACATACATATCCAGCGCGCGCAGCACCGTGCCGTCGCCGCCGAATACAAAGAGCATATCGACCGTTCCGGCTTCCGGTTCTGGGAGATACCGCGCCGTTTCCGCTTCATCGCCCAGCTTTTCGATCAATTCTTCCCGATTCGCCTCAAAGAAAATCGGCTCGATGCCCCGCTCGCGGCAAAGCTCTGCGCAGACCCGCACGGTGTCGAAAACCGACGGCTTATTCTGGTTCAGATAAAACATCGCGTTGCGAATCATGCGCCGATGTCCTCCCTCTTTTTTCAAATCAGGCGTTGCCCAGCGATTCGTGCGCCTGACAAACGATCTCCGCCGCCTCCTGCTCGGTGACGCAGTGCGTCGCGCGGCATTTGGGCAGGATGTGCACCAGAAACTCGATGTTTCCTTCCGGCCCCTTGATCGGCGAAAAGGACAGGTTCTGCGCCGTCCATCCCATGTCCGCGTCGATGAATTGCAGAATCTCTTTCACCACGTCAAGGTGAACCTGCGCGTCGCGAACCACGCCTTTTTTGCCCACGCGGTCGCGCCCCGCCTCGAACTGCGGCTTAATCAGCGAAATAAACTCGCCGTCCTCGCCCATGATCGCGGCGGCCGCAGGCAAAATCTTCGTAATCGAAATGAACGACACATCCATCACGCCCAGCGTCGGCTTGAGCGGCAGGTCGTCCGCCGTCAGATATCGCGCGTTGGTGCGCTCCATCACGGTCACGCGCGGGTCGTTGCGCAGCTTCCAATCCAGTTGGCCGTAGCCCACGTCGATGGCATAGACATGCGCCGCGCCGTTTTGCAGCAGCACGTCCGTAAAGCCGCCCGTGGATGCGCCTAAATCCATCGCCACGCGCTCCTTTGCCTCCACGCCGAAGACCGCGAGCCCCTTTTCCAGCTTCAGCGCGCCGCGGCTCACGTAGCCTGTGCCCGTCTGCCGCACGATCAGCTCGTCCTCCGGCGTCACCTGCGTGGAAGCCTTGTCCACCTTGTTTTCGCCGATATAGACCACGCCGGACATCACCAGCGCCTGCGCCTTTTCCCGGCTCTGCGCCAGCCCGCGCTCCACCAGCGCGACGTCAACCCGTTTTTTATCCGACATGGCTGCTCTCCTTGTCTCCTGCGATTTCTTCTATTCGATCCGCGAGCTGCTCCGGCATCAGCCCGCACTCGCGCAGCAGCTCCGGCACGGAGCCGTGCGTGATAAAGCGGTTTTCCAGCCCGATGATCTGCACGGGCGCATCCGCGTTTTCCTCCACGCACACACGCGCGATTTCCGAGCCGAATCCGCCGATCATTTCGCCTTCTTCAATCGTGACGATCTTCGCCTTCCGCTCGAACAGCGCGCGCAGGCAATCCATATCCAGCGGTTTCAGCGAGCAGCAGTCGATCACGCCGACCGACAGCCCACGCTGAACCAGCAGCTCGGAGGCCTGAATCGCGTTCTGCGTCATCCGGCCATAGGCGAGGATGACCGCGTCCTGCCCGCCGGGGATCAGCGTCTGCCATTTGCCGACGGCAAACGGTTCGCCCGTCACGTTCTGCGCGTAAGGCTCGATGCCTTCCTTGGGATATTGAACGACGCACGGCCCATCCAGCTTGAGCGTCGCGCGCACGGCCTGACGAATCTGGCGCGTATCGCGCGGTGCGAGCAGCGTCAAATTCGGGATGCTCATCAGCATCGGAACGCTGAGCACGCCGTGATGCGTCTTGCCGTCGTCGCCGACCAGCCCCACGTGATCCGAAAGGATGCACACCGGCAGGTTTTGCAGGCATACGTCGTGCACAATCTGGTCATAAGCACGCTGCAGGAACGTGGAATACACCGCGAAATACGGCCGGTAGCCGCCGCGCGCCATACCCGCCGCCATGCTCACCGCGTGCTGCTCGGCAATGCCCACGTCAAAAAACCGGCTCGGATAATACGACGCGAACTCCGTCAGCCCCGTGCCGCCCGCCATGGCCGCCGTCACCGCAACCACGCGCGCATCCTCCGCGGCCATGTTCATCAGCTCTTTGCCCGCGGCCTGCGCGGCGCTCTCCTTGCTGCTCTGGCTCCGCTTCATGCCGTTTTCCACGCGGAACGGCGCAACGCCGTGAAATTTCTCCGGCTGGCGCTCCGCCAGATCGTAGCCGTATCCCTTTTTCGTAATCACGTGGATGAGCAGCGGCATATCCTGAACCTGCTTCGCTTCCTCAAACACATGGGTCATCTCTTCGATGTTGTGGCCGTCGAACGGGCCGAGGTAGCGGAAGCCCAGCGCTTCAAACATCTCGCCGCCCGTCGTCACGGATTTGACCATGTTCTTCGCGTTTTCAATCGCGCGGGCCAGAGGCTTGCCGATCAGCGGAACGCGCGTCAGCTTGTCGCGGATGCGCTTTTTGCTGCCGTACCACGACGCGCTCGCGCGAAGGTGCTTGAAATATTCCGACAGCGCGCCCACGTTTTTGGAAATGGACATTTCGTTGTCGTTGAGCACCACAATCAGCCGCGTGTGCCCGTTGCCCGCGTCGTTCATCGCCTCGTAGCACATGCCGCCCGTCAGCGCGCCGTCGCCGACAATCGCCACCACGTGATAATCCTCGTGGTTCAGATCTCTGGCGCGCGCCAGCCCCAGCGCCATCGAAATGGACGTGGACGAATGACCCGTATCAAACAAATCGTGCTCGCTCTCCTCGCGGCACGGAAAACCGCTCATGCCGTGATAGGAGCGCAGGGTTTTGAATTGCTCCTGTCTGCCGGTGAGCAGCTTATGCGCGTAAATCTGATGACCGACGTCGAAAACCAGCTTATCCGTCGGGCTGTTGAACGCCCTGTGCAGCGCAATCGTCAATTCAACGTCGCCTAAATTGGACGCCAGATGCCCGCCCTGACGCGACACGGTATCAATAATCGTCTGCCGCAGCTCCGCGGCCAGCTCGTCCAGCTGCTTCGCATCCAGACGCTTGACGTCATCCGGCCCGCCGATTTCAGGCAGAATCGCCATCGACCGCACCTCCCTCAGTTTTTCTTATTTTTCTTTCGTTTTGTCGTTTTGCGCTCGAAAAGAGCCATCGTCTTGCCGACAAACAGCACGATGTTCGCACTCTGCTCAATCGCGATGGATTTGCCCGCCGCCTTGCCGCCGATCATAAACGCGGACGTAAACGCCGCAATCAGCACGGAAGCCACCGCCGTCGGCAGCCCCATCGCCGCCAGATACAGCGCGATCACCGAACCGGCCGAGCCGCTGATAACGCCGACGATATCGCCCACCACGTCGTTGAGCAGGCTCGACACGCGCTCCGCCTTGCGGATGAGCCGAAGCGCCTGCTTCGCGCCCTTGATCCGCTTGGAGGCCATCGCAATAAACGGCTGCTCGTCCGCCGACGTGACCGCCGTGCCGATGACGTCCGTTATTACGCCGATGGAAATCAGCACGATCAGCGCCAGCAGCGCGACCAGCAGCCCCGCCGAATCGACGAACAGGCTCGTTAAAACCGACATCAGCACGGAAAGCACAAAGGAAAGAATCACGACCGTGACCACCCACTGCCGCTTTTCCTGCTTCGTTTTTTCCTTTTTACTCACAAAATTTTCACTCCATCTAAGCCGTGAAGGCGCTCTGCGCCGTAGCTTGTTGACATAAGCAAACTTGGTTTGAATAGCAAAATCAAGAAATTCAGCTATTCTTTCATTTGCGGAAAGGGCTATTCTCCCCCCTTCGGGGGAGAATAGCTTTTTATCTACAGTCTAAGGCGCTCTGCGCCGCGTTATCTTTCCCCGTTATGGTAAAAAAAGCCCACGAAAAACCGTGAGCCTGCTTGCAAAAGAAAGGTGGTGATATAACAAATAGACCTTGCGGCTTAGGTTCGGTAGGCTTTCCCCGCGCGTTACTTCCTGTCGCCATAGAAGCGGTTTCCCTTGAAAGCGCGCGCCGCGTCGTTTCCGTGCGCGGGACCGAATTACCACTGAGACCACACTGTAATCTCTGTTATATCCTGTTCGACAGTCTAGGAGCTTTCCTCGGCAGCCTCGGTTCTTTCCTAGCCTCTTTTGCAGTCGTGGTTTCACACAGCGATCGCGGCGGCTTCCGTGAGCCTTTGGTCACCGTGCGTTGTTCCGTGATCCACCACAGCCGCTCAAGGCAGGCTACACTGCAGGCAGCTTTTGTACCACCATGCAGGTTTTCATGACGCAAAGCCGTCATGCCTCCACGAAAAATGGGTCGAACTCCGCCATGCCATTGACGGCCGCCCATAGTTCTTACTCCCAGCGCCAACCCCCGACTGGGCGTCAGCAGCCAGCGCCAGAAACTTCATCGATATGCCCTTTAACGGATTTTTAGCCCCGTCTTCAGAGAGAACTTTGCTGACTAGAATACTGCACCACCTGCGTCTGATTATAGCACGGTTTTTCCTTTTTTTCAATCGTCTTTCTGTCGTTTCACGATGCGGGTCAGCGTCTTTAGGCCATCAAAACGCCGACGAGGATGCCCAGCAGCGCGCCGGCCAGCACCTGAATGGGCGTGTGGCCGACCAGCTCCTTGAGATGCTCGTCGTCAAAATTGAAGCCCTTGCCCGACAGACCCTCGACGATGTGGTTGATGACCGCGGCGTTTCTGCCCGTCGAGCGGCGCACGCCCGCCGCGTCATACATCGTCACACCCGCAAAGCAGAACGCGAGCGCGAAGACCGCCGAAGAAAAACCCTCGTGAAGGCCGACCACCATCAGCATCGCGCAGGCCATCGACGAGTGCGAGGACGGCATTCCGCCGGAACCGAACACGCGCGTGTAGTCAAACCGCCTGCTGATGGCCAGCGTCAGCAGCACCTTGATCCCCTGCGCGATGGCCCACGCCAGCGCCGCCGCCTGAATGACGCGGTTATTGATAATCTCCAGTAAAATAGCCCCCACGGTTGCTCCCCCTGTTTCTTACTTCTTTCTCTTGGCCAGCGCCTCGGCAAACGCGCGCAGGAACCACGCCGAATCGCCGAAAACCGAAAGCGCCTCTTCCGCCCGCGTCCACAGCTCGCGGGATTTTTTCTGCGCGGCCTCAACGCCGACCAGCGAAGGCCATGTCATCTTGCCGCGCTGCGCGTCCATGCCGGTCTGTTTGCCCAAATCCTTCGCGTCGCCGAGCACGTCCAGCAAATCGTCGTCGATTTGGAACGCCAGCCCGACGCAGAGACCAAACGTCTCCAGCGCGGAAATCGCCTTTTCGTCCGCGCCCGCGATATAGGCTGCGGCCAGCAGCGGCGCCGTCAGCAGGTCGGCCGTCTTGTGCGTGTGAATGTATTGCAGCGTCGCTTCGTTCGGCTCGCGGTGCTCGCTGAGCAGATCGATGCTCTGCCCGGCCACCATGCCGCTCACGCCCGCGCGCCGCGCGATCTCCTGCGCCGCGCGGATATGCCCCGGCGTATTTTCTCCCCACGCCAGCGCATTGTTTAGTATACACTCATACGCATAATTAAGCAATCCGTCTCCGGCCAAAATCGCAAAGCCTTCGCCAAAAACTTTGTGGTTTGTCAGCCTTCCGCGGCGGTAATCGTCGTTATCCATTCCCGGCAAGTCGTCGTGAATCAGTGAATACGTGTGAATCATTTCCAGCGCGGCGGCCGGCACGCGCGCCTGACGGATATCGCCGCCCAGCATTTCGCACGTCGCCAGCAGCAGCACCGGGCGAATCCGCTTGCCCCCCGCCAGCAGGCTGTAGCGCATCGCCTCGCACAGGCGCTTGGGGATGCGCATTTCGTTCGGACATTCTTCCTCGGTCTGCGGCAGAACCTGCTCGATCGTCTCCTCCACCATCGCGACATAGCGCTGATATTGCTCACGATAATCCATTGCTTTTCTCCTCCAGCGGCGTGATCTCCGCCGTCTCCGGGTCGATCTGTTCAATGCGCCTGCTGCAATCCGCAAGCTGCTGCTTCAGTTGCGCGGCAAGTGCCACGCCCTTTTCGTATGTCTTTATCGTTTCGTCGAGCGTCATGTCGCCCTCCGCAAGCCGCTCGGTCAGCGCTTCCAGCTCGCTCATGCCCGCTTCAAACGTCTGCTTTCTGGCCATGCTCTTCCTCCTCGCTCCATACCCTCGCGCGAATCACGCCGTCCGCAAAGCGGATCGAAACCTCGTCGCCCGCCCGCAAAAGCGCGGCCTTCGCCACCGCGCCGCCCTCTTTCTGCACGATGGCGTATCCCCTTTTCAGCGCGGCATACGGGCTGAGCAGCTCCAGCGCGGCCTGCCGCGCGTCCAGCGCGCCCTGCCGTTTCTGCATCTGCTCCCGCATCGCGCGCAAAAGCGTCTGCGTTTGCGCCTCCAGCCGTTCCGCCTGCCGCGCGACCTGAAGATCCGGGCGGTTGGCGTTCAGCTTCGTCTGCGCGAGGATCAGCGCGTTTCGCCTCGCCTCGACGCATGCCTCCGCGCTTTCCTTCAGGCTTTCGCGCATCGCCTCCACCGAGGCCGCCACGTCGTCCCGAATCGGCGTCACACATTCCGCCGCCGCGGAGGGCGTCGGCACGCGCAAATCGGCCGCCAAGTCGCAAAGCGTCACGTCGGTTTCATGCCCGACCGCGGAAACGACCGGCTTTTTGCACATCGCCACCGCGCGAACGACGCTTTCCTCGTTGAACGTCCACAGATCCTCCATCGAGCCGCCGCCCCGCGCCACGATGATGACGCTGACGTGTTCCAGCCGTTCGAGCATCCGAATCCCCGCCGCGACTTCCTCATCCGCGCCGACGCCCTGCACGCGCACCGGGCAGAGCAGGATGCGCGCGTTCGGGTTGCGCCGCAGCGATACATTCAGAATGTCGTGAATCACCGCGCCCGTCGGCGAGGAAACCACGCCGACGGTATCCGGGTAGCGCGGCAGAGCGCGCTTTCTTTCCGGCGCAAACAGCCCCTCGCGCCCCAGCTTCTCCTTGAGCATTTGCAGCCGCTCGTAGAGCACACCCACGCCCTGCGCATGCAGCCGCTTCACGACGAATTGATATTGCCCGCCCCGCGCGTACAGCGCCACGCTTCCGCTCGCCGTCGCGCGCATGCCTTCAAACGGCATGGCCTGCAAATTTTCCGTCTCATCGGCGTACATCACGCAGGAAATCGCGGCGTTTTCGTCTTTCATCGTGAAAAACAGCGCGCCGGACTGGTGAAATTTCAAATTGCTGATTTCGCCCTTCAGCTCAATGGCGCGCAGCATCGGATCTATTTGAAACATTCTGCGCACATATTCGTTGAGCTGAGAGACCGTCAGTTCGAGCTTAGCAGCCATGGCGTTCCGCCGCGTCGAGCGTGTTGGAAAGCAGCATCGCGATCGTCATCTGGCCGACGCCGCCGGGCACCGGCGTGAGGTAGGCCGCTTTCTGCACCGCCTCCTCCGCGTTCACGTCGCCCACCAGCGCCCCGTCCACGCGGTTAATGCCCACGTCGATCACCGTCGCGCCGGGCTTTATCATGTCGCCGGTCACGAAATTCGCCCTGCCGACCGCCGCGACGAGGATATCGGCCTGCCGCGTTATATCCGCCAGATTCTCCGTCTTGGAGTGGCAGACGGTCACCGTCGCATCCGCCGCCAGCAGCAGCATGGCCATCGGCTTGCCCACGATGTTGCTCCGCCCGATCACCACCGCATGCCTGCCGCGCGTCGGGATGTTGTAAGCCTCCAGCAGCTTCATCACGCCCAGCGGCGTGCAGGGCACGAAACCGGGCTGGCCGCTCATCAGTTTGCCCGTATTCATCGCGTGAAAACCGTCCACGTCCTTTTCGGGATCAATCAGCGCCAGCACGCGCGCCTCATCCAGCCCTTTCGGCAGCGGAAGCTGCACCAGAATCCCGTGTACGCTTTGATCCGCGTTGAGCGCGGCGACCGCGCTTTCCAGTTCCTCCTGCGTGCAGCTCTCCGGCAGGCGCAGGATGGTCGAGCGAATCCCCGCGCGCAGGCAGGCGTTTTCCTTGTTGCGCACATAAACCTGGCTGGCCGGGTTGTCGCCCGCCACGATCACCGCAAGGTGCGGCGTCACGCCCTTTTCTGTCAGCGCCTGCGCGCGCTGGGCGGCGTTTTCCTTCCATTTTTTTGCGACCTCACGGCCGTCAATCCATGTCAGGGGCATCAAAATCCCTCCTTTGTCGATTCAGCGAAATTCAGGGATTCTTTCTTCTCTCATCGTCCATATCATCCATGCAGACGGTGCTCCGCCCGATAGGCTTCCGCGCCCAGCAGCGCGACGCCCACCGCGTTGTCGCCGGAAAGCTCCGGCCTCGCGAAGCAGAGCTTGCAGCCCAGCCGCGTCTTTTTCGCGCGTTCCAGCAGCATGCCCCTCAGCAGCGTCGAGGATGCGACGCCGCCCGCAAGCAGCGCCTGCCGCGCTCCCGTCTGCTCGCCCGCAGCGGCGATCATCCGGAGAATGCTTCTGCAAAGGAAATCGAACACCTCGGCGGCGATCTGCGCTTTGGGCATGTCGCCGCTTTCGATCCAGCGCGTCACCTTATTTTCCGCGCCCGCCATGTTGCAGCTCACACCCTTGATGGATACGCCGATCAAGCCCTGCGCCCTGCCCTCCCTCGCCAGTTTTTCAAGCGACGGCCCGGCCGGGAACGGCATGTGCAGCCTCACGCCGGTTCGATCGACGAGCTGCCCGGCGTGTAAATCCAGACTGCCGCCCAGCAGCGTCAGCTTTCCTTCTTCGCTGAGCAGGATTTCCGTCGTGCCGCCGGAGAGATGCAGCGCCAGAAACGGCTTCGTCTCGTCGATACCGGCGTCCACCATGGCCGCCCGCACATGGCCTTCCTGATGGCTGGCAGGATAAAAAGGCACGCGCAGTAATGAAGCTGCTGCGCGTGCCTGACTTTCACCCGCGCGAAACACGGGCATATACGAATCCTCTGCCGGACGCGGACGGGTGCTTGCGCACACGGCGCAAATCTCAGCGTCCGATACGTCGGCCATCACGTTTTGAACCATCTGCGGCAGATTTTTGACATGCTGAAACAGACCCTGCGACTGCATGAGCCCGCGCGCGCCATCCTCCACCGTGAGCAGCCGTCTGGACGAAGAGAGAATCTCGCCCTTCGGCGTCACCAGCGCGCAGGACGTCGTGTAGCAGCTTGTATCAATGCCCAGAACAGCTCTCATGCCTGCGCCGCCAGCTTTCTGCTGATGGTACCCAGCACACCGTTGACGAACGGGCAGGATTCCTCCCCGGAGTACTTGCGCGTCAGTTCAACCGCCTCGTTGATCGCCACCGCCGCCGGCAGGCCGCTGTACTGCATTTCATACACGGCAAGGCGCATAATCGCCAAATCCACGCGGGACAGGCGCGCGAGCGTCCAGCCGCGCAGGCAGGCCGCGATTTCGGCGTCGAGCTGCTCGGCATGCTCCTTCACGCCGGAAACCACGGTGTCGATATAGGTGCTGTCCTTCTCGCCCGGGTTGTAATCAATCAGATCAACGAGGGTCTCCGCCGTCGCTTCTCCGCCAAAGAGTTGTTCAAATACGAGCTGCATCGCAGCTTCACGCGCTATAGGACGTGCCATTCTTCATTTGCTCCGATCCGTTTTATTGATTGAATATGCGCCGCTTCTCAGTAGCGGCCGTTCTCATCATGATGGAAAAACAGATAAATGTTCTCCACGAATTTCTTTTTATCCTTTACGCCGCCGATAAACGCGCCGATCAGGCAGAAAAGCGCAATCAGCAGCGCCGGCCCAACGCCGACCGTCAGGCAAAGCACCGCAAAAATCAGGCCGAGCGCCGCCCCGAAGAGCGTACAGGGAACCGTACCCGGCGTGAGCATCTGGCTCACAAACGTTTTCAAATCCATCATGCCTGTTCACCCTGCTCCTGCTCTGCCGTCTGCTGTTCGTCTTCCTGCGCCGCTTCTTCCGCCGTGTCGTCGGCCTTCGTTTCGGGTTCATCGGCCTCAGGCTCCGCGCCACATTCGGCTTCCGCGTCCTGCTGTTCTTCCGCCTGGTTTTCCGGCTGGTTTTCCGGCTCGCCCTGCTTCTCCGGCTTGCCCACGGGCAGCGGATCGGCGTCCAGACCGAGCAGCGCCGTCGGAATGGCATACGGAGAGGCCTCCGTCTTTTCATCCGCCGGAATGGTGCTGTCCACAAAGACGCGCACCTCCTGCACCATCACGCCGGAGCAGGCTTCCAGATACTTCTTGATCTGCTTTTGCAGCGCGGAAATCGCCAGCGGCATGCTGATATCCGATTGCAGCGAAATGTGCACGTCCACACGGATGCTCTCCTCGTCGCTGTAGAGCGACGACGTGACGACCTTCAATTCCGCATGCTGGTTGAGGCACTTGTTCACCAGCGTCTCCAGCGCCTTGAGCGAAATGCGAACCATGCCGTTTTCGTTGCGCTGAATCGCGTAGTTGCTCGAGCGCTTCTTTCGGGACGGCAGAATCATCGCGAACAGCAGCAGGAACAGCAGCACGAAGAGCGCCGCAATGCCGACCATCGCCGCCTTGACGACAAATTTGCTCATGTCCACGGCCGCGATCCAGTCCGTGATCATATCAAAGGAGATTTTTCCGACAAGCAACGCGACCACACCGGCGGCGCAGCCCAGCGCGACCAGCGCGCACAGCAGAATCAAAATTCGATCCCATACAGGATGTTTCAAACTGTGTTTCCTCCTTTATGCCTCTTGTAACGCACTCGCCTTACGCCTGCTCGGAGGATTCTTCCTCCTGCCCGGCGTCTTCTTCGGTCGGCTCGTCCGCCGCCTCGGCTGCCGCCTCGTCCGTCGGCTCATCCTCGGCGCGCTCCTGCGCCTGAGTCTCCTGCGCCGCCTTGCCTTCTTCCAGCGCGTGCTGTTCTTCTTCCGCTTCGAGGCTCAGCGCGATCTTCTGGCTCTGCTGGAGCTCCTCGTTTTCCTTTTCAAAGCTCACGCCGACCACATGCAGATCCACCTTTTCCACGTGCAGACCCGTCATGGATTCAATGGACTTGCGCACGTTCTCCTGCGCGCTGCGGCCAACCTTCTGGATGGGCATGCCGTAATCGACCGTCACGCTGACGTCAACGCTGACGTCCTCGCCGTTCATATCCACGCGCACGCCGCGCGGCAGCTTGCCCTTGCCCAGCAGGCCGCTGTTGCCCGCAATGGCGGAGATGCCGTCCACTTCCGTGGTGGCCACGCTCACGATGGTAGAAATGACTTCATTGGCGTATGTGATCTGACCGTTATCCTGCTCGCGGTCGATATCGACGTTCTGATTTTCGTTCATTTCAAAAACACCTCCCTATGGATATTCACTAGTATAGCAGATTTTCCGTCCGTGCACAATTCCAATTCGCTTATTTTTTGATCAGAATGATTTTTAGTTGCGCCGTTTCCGACCCGGATGACCCGCCGACGGCGTTTAAGAGCCGATTTCTGGCGTTTTCGTCCATGCCGAATGTCTGCGGCACCAGCAGCGTCACGCCCTGCGCGCCGCAAACGGCCAGCGCGCCCTCCGCGCCCATCCCTTCAAGAACAGCCGTCATCTGTGCCTCGCGCTCCATCCGCTCCGCAATCTGCGTCTTCTGCGCCAGCGCGGCCTCCTTCGCCGCCGAATCGCCTCCCGCGTCGGCAATCACCCCGTCAAGCAGCGCCAGCTCCTCCTCCCGCTGCCGGTTGAGCCGCGCCCGAACCTCCGCAATCGAGCCGCCACCGACGGCGTCGCCCTCCAGCTCCGTCCGGATCACGGGGAGACTGACGGCCGATTGCACGTTTTTCGTCCGTGCCGACCCCGCATAGCCGCATATGCCCAGCAGCGTCAGCAGCATCACGCTGCAAAACACGCGGAGCGTGCCGACCGGATGGCGATAGATCGTCTTTCTGATGCTCTTTTCCGCCTTTTTTGTCATTTATTTCCCTCCCGTCACGACGCTCACCGCCGAATTGGGCAAGCCCAGCAATGCGCAAAGCGCCTGTTCAAGCTGCATCCGCACCAGCGGATCGTCCGCGCCCTGCGCCACGGCCATCGCGCCGCACGGCACTTCTCCGCCTGTTTCGCCCTTCAGCAGTCCCGCCCCGCCCGTCTGCGCTTTTCGGGTCATAATCGTCACCTCCACGCGCCCCGCTCCCTCCATGCGGGATAAAACCGCCGACGCCTGTTTTTCAAGCCTGTCCGCCCCGCCTGCTTCTTCCCGAAGGGCGCAGTAGCCGATCATCGAAAACGCAAGGAGCAGCAGCAGAAGCACCTGCGGCGTGAGCGCCGCCTTGATTCTCCTGAACCAATCCGCCACGCCGCGCCCTCCCTTCTATTTCATTGATCCTCTCCGTTGATCTTCTCAATCTATCCGCTCTATCCGTCTTCATCCGTCTTCGTTTTTTCTTCGGTCGTCCGTCTATTTCATCATGCACGCCAGAATGGCCTCCACGCTCGCCGCCTGCGACAGCGCCGCCCACAGGTCGCGCGCGCCGTCCAGCGTCAGGTGCAGCATCAGCAGCCCGCCGATCATCCGCATACTCCCTTTCGCGTCGTTTTCGCCCAGCGCCATTTGAATCATCGCCGTCAGCGCGCAGAGCGTGCACAGCCGCGCCATCAGGGTCATCATCCGCCCCGCCTCCCGTCATCGCAGCAGCACCGTCAGGTTGCCCACCAGCAGCACCTGCACAATCAGCAAAAAATACATCGTTCCCACGCACAGCATGGTGATGAAAAACAGCACGACCGTCCTCGAAAAATCCCCGATGGCGCAGACGATATCGCCGTCCGCAATCGGTTCAAGCAGCGCCGCGCTCAGCCGCAGCATGAAAACCACCGCCAGCGTGCGCAGAAGCGGGCCGACCAGCGCGCCGACCAGCACGAGCACCGCCGCCACGCCCAGCGCGTTTTTGACGATCAGCGTACAGCCCACCAGCGTGTCCATCGTGTCGGAAAACATGCCGCCGACGACCGGCACAAAGTTATCCACCGCGTATTTGGCCGCACGAATTGCCACGCCGTCGATGCTCGCGCTCGTCACCCCCTGAAGCGACATCGCCCCGAGGAACACCGTGAAGCTCACCCCGAGCAGCCAGCAGACCGCGCCGCGCAGGAGCTGCGCCATTCGGGTCAGGTGCGCCCGGTCGGACAGGTGGTTCACCGCCGTCACCGCGCAGGTGCACATCACCAGCCGCAGGATGACCTCCCGCGCGAGAAAAACCATGCTGCCCGAAGCCGCCGCGACCATCGGATGCAGAAACGCGGAGGACGCGCTGCCACCCAACGCCGTCAGCAGGGTCAGCAGCATCGGCAGAAGCCGTTCCATGTGGCGCGTCATGGTCACGATGGTCTGCCGCGTGTGAGAAAGCTCGCCGAGCGTCGTCACGATCACCGGCGTCAACACCAGCACGAAGCAGGCGCTCCTGCTCATGGCCGAAAGCGAATCCGACTGCGGCGAAAGCGTATGCATCAGCAGGCTGGCCAGCACCACCGGCAGCATGACGGAAAGCATCATCTGAATCAGCGCGCTGGCTTCCCGCATGAATACGCCGAGCGCCGCCGTCAGCACATCGTCCGCCGAAAAGCCTTCCCCGCCCGCGAGCGCGCGCACCGTCTGCTCAAGGGTTCGGCGTTCCGGCCAGCCGGGCACGTCCAGCGTCACATCCTCAACCGCCGCAAAATCCATGCCGTCGATCACGCTTTCAACCCCCAGCGCGACCCGCTCCTCCGTTTTCTCCGCCGCGGCGGCCGCCGGAAGCAGCAGCGCAAGCAGAAAAAGCGCCGCAAGCCGTTTCATTGCAGCGCGCCGACCGCCATCTGCGTCAGCTTCAGAAAAATCGGGAGCGCCACGCCGAGCAGCATCAGCCGCCCGCAAAGCTCCGCGCGGCAGGCGATCGACGGCGCGTCCATGTCCCGGCAGACCTGCGCGGCGAACTGCGTCATCAGCACGATGCCCATCGCCTTGAGCATGGTCTGACCGTATACCGCATCCAGCGACAGCTCGGATAGAAAACCCCGAATCTGCGCCGCGTATTCGCCCACGGCGGGCAGCAGCATCAGTAGCGTCATCGCGCCGAACGCCACGCAAAGCAGCGCCGCCACGCCCGGATTCATCTGCCGCAGGAGCATCGTCATCACCGCCGCAAGCAGGCAAAAACCGATCAGCCGAACCATAAAGCGCCTCCCTTAATACAAGCCGAAAATGCTTTTGACGTTGTTGAGGAGCTGCGCCACCAGGTCAACGACCAGAAACATCACCACAACCAGCCCCGCCACGGAGGCCAGCACGGCGATATCCTCCCGCCCCGCCTTTTGCAGCACCTGGTTCACCGCGAAAATCAGGATTCCGACACCCGCGATTTGAAACAGCAGATCAATGTTCATGGCGCACCCTCCTAGATCAGCATCAGAAACGCCGCCGCGCCGCCCGTCACGCCCAGCGTCCGGATCATCTGCGCGCGTCTGGCCGCGTCCCGGCGCAGGCTCTCCTCTCGCTGATACAAGCGCCCGTCCGCCTCGGAAAGAATCCGAAGCTGTTCCTCCAGCCCCGTCCGCCCAAGCTCGCCGAGCACCTGTTCAAACGCCTCCCTGTCCGCTTCGGCCAGCACGCCGTAGCTCGGCGTTCTGCCCGCCTCGCGCACGAAAAGCTCGACGAGCTGCGGGTTGGCGCTGTTTTCCATTCGCGCCCCGCACAGGTGCAGCAGCCTCGTCAGCTCCCTTTGCTCGCGCGTCGCGCGCAAATCCATCCGCGCGAGCAGTGCGGCCAGCGGAAGCCGCTCATAGCGAATGACGTCGTTCATCCGCAGAATACAGCGGCGCATCGCCTGAATCCATCGAACGCGCCGCGTCTCGCCATCCGCCACCGCAAACCCGATCGCGCTGAGCGAAATCATGGCCATCACCGCCGTGTTCCACATCCGTTCCATCCTCCCTAAAAAGCGGCGTTCCTTCCGCGTCATATGCCGCCGCAAGCCGCCCATGCCGCCCGAGCAGCAGATACCGTTCAAACGTCGCCCCGTCGTACAGCCGTTTCAGAATCGGCCGGCGCAAAACGTCCGTCCATGCCCCGGCGTGCGCGCTGGCCAGCAGGCCGACTCCGCATCTGGCGGCGTTTTCAAGCGCCTGCGCGTCCCGCTCGTTCCCGATTTCGTCGCAGAGGATCGCCTGCGGCGCCATCGCGCGCAGAAGCATCTCCACGGCCGCCGCCTTATCGACGCCGCGCATCACGTCTATCCCTTTTTCCGCCTCGCCCGTCGGGAAAAGCTCCTCCCGCTCGTCGCAGACCGCCACGCGAATCCCCATGGCCGCCAGCTTTTTCGCCGCGTCGCGCAGCACCGTCGTCTTGCCGCATCCCGGTGGGCCGAGAAACAGCGCACGGCAGACCCGCCCGCCTTCGCCCATGATATACGGCAAAACGCCGCCGCTCGCCCCCGGAACATCTCTGGCTACGCGAATACACACGGAGGTCGGCGACGAAAGCCGCCCGCTTTCGCCCGTCGTCACGCGCCCGCACACACCCGCACGGCAGCCGTTCCCCAGCGGAATATATCCCTGCGCCAGCTGGGTTTCATAGGCGTATCGCGAATGGCCGCAGAGCGCCGTCACCAGCTCGTCCACGTCCCGCTGTGAAAAAAAGACGTTTTGCGTTTCGCCGCGCCCGTCAAACACAAAGCAGGCGTTTTGCCCGGCATAAAAGCGCATTTCCTCCAGCCGCCGCATCTGCCGGAGCGGCATATCCAACAGGAGCTTCGCCGCCTTGTCCGTCATCCGCGCCGCCAGCGCCCGCCGCTCATCCTCCAACGGCTCACCCCCTTGAACGCAAAAAACGCAGAGGTTTCGTTCCTCTGCGTTCATCTTATGTCGGGTATACGGGTTTTAGCCCACTTCAATGACTTCCGTGCCCTCGATGGCGGCGGCGATCAAGGCCTCGCTGTCCAGCGCGTCCTCCGCCTTCTGGATCAGTTCGATGCGCGGGTGCGTCGCCGGGTGCTTCGGCGTGAAGACCGTGCAGCAATCCTCATACGGCAGGGAGGACGTTTCAAACGTGCCGATCTTCTGCGCGCGCTCGATGATCTCGCTCTTGTCCATGCCGATGGCCGGGCGGAAAACCGGCATATTCACCACAGCGTCCGTGCAGCCGAGCGCCTCCATCGTCTGGCTGGCAACCTGACCGATGGATTCGCCGGTAATCAGCGCCTGTGCGCCGTCCTTGCGGGCGATGATCTCGGCGATGCGCATCATATAGCGGCGCATGATGAGCGTCGTGTAATTTTCCGGGCACTTAGCGTGAATCTGCATCTGAATTTCGGTAAACGGCACAACATGCACACGCATTTTGCCGCAGTATTCGCTCAGCAGCCGCGCCAGCTCAAGCACCTTTTCCCGCGCGCGCTCGCTGGTATACGGGAAGGAATGATAGTGCACGCAGCAGAGCTCAACGCCGCGCTTGGCAATCATAAAACCCGCCACCGGGCTGTCAATGCCGCCGGAGAGCAGCAGACACGCCTTGCCGTTCGTGCCCATCGGCATGCCCTCAACGGCGGGGATGCGCTTGACGGACAGATACGCATGGTCGCGGATCTCGATCATCATCGTGTGATCGGGATGGTTGACGTCCACGCTCAGGTGCGGCACATGTTCGAGGATGTAGCCGCCCGCCTCGCGCATGATCGCCGGGGAATCGAGCGGATAGCGCTTGTCCGAGCGGCGCGCCAGCACCTTGAACGTGCCGGAAAGCGGCTCCATCATTTTAGCCGCCTGCTCGCAGATCGCCCCGAAATCGTCCTTGTCCATCTCGATGGCCGGACTGACGGAATGAACGCCGAACACGCGCGTCACGCGGCGGATGCACTCGTCCATATCCGTAAAATCAGATACGTAGAAGCGCCCTTCGCTCATCCAGACGCGGCCGTTCACCGGGCGCGCGGCCTGACGGATGTGATCCATCAGCTTTTTCATAAAGAACGGGCGGTTCTGCCCCTTCAAAAATACCTCGCCGAAGCGAACCAACAGGATTTCTCTCACCGTTTTATCTCCTTTTGAATTGGCGAAGCATGCGGTAAAGCGCCAGCATGTGGCGCGCCGCCTCGTCCATTTCGTCCATCGTGTTCAGTGCGCCCAGGCTCACGCGAACCGTCCCGTCCGCCTGCGCCTGAGACAGCCCCATCGCGCGCAGCGTCGGGCTGACCTTCTGCTTGTGGGATGCGCAGGCCGAGCCCGTGGAAACCAGCACGCCCTCGCCTTCCAGCGCGTTGCGCATCACCTCGCCGCGCACGCCGTCAAAGGACAGGCTCAGGATATGCGGCGCGCTGTCCGCATCCTCCGGCTTCGGCCCGTTGAGGTGGACGCCTTCCTCCTGCGAAAGCGCCGCCCAAAGACGCACTTTCATCCCGCGCATCCGCTTCACGGCTTCCGCGTCCGCGGCAAGGGTTTTCACCGCCTCGCCCAGTCCCAGAATGGCCGGGGAATTATAAGTGCCCGACCGCAGCCCCTTTTCCTGTCCGCCGCCCGTGATCTGCGGAATCAGCCGCACACCGGGGCGAACCGCCAGCACGCCGATCCCCTTCGGGCCGTGAATCTTGTGCCCGCTCAGCGCGTACAGATCCACGCCCATGCGCTCCATGTGCATCGGCACACGCATGAACCCCTGCACGCCGTCCACGTGAATCCGCACGTTCGGGTTTTTCCTGCGCGCCAGTTTGGCCAGCGCCTCCACCGGCTGAATCGCGCCGGTTTCGTTGCTCACCTGCATACAGCTCACCAGCGCCGTGTGCTCGTCGATCACCGTCTCGCAGGCAGCCAGATCGACCACGCCGCGCGCATCAATCGGCAGCACACGCACCGTGTGCCCCATCTGCTCCACGCGCCGGATGGTTTCCGCCACCGCCGGGTGCTCGATGGCGCTGCAAACGAAATTCGCGCCCTGACGGAGCGCCGCCGCCGTGCCGAGAATCGCGAGGTTGTCGCTTTCCGTGCCGCCGCCGGTAAAAATCACGCCGCTTTCCTGAATACCAAGCTGCGCGGCAATCGTCTTTCGACATTCGCGCATCGCCCGATCCACATCGACTGCGGGCTTATACGCGGCGGAAGCGTTGAAATACTGCTCGCGCATACAGCGATCCATCACGTCGATCACACCGTCAAACGGGCGCGTCGTCGCGCTGTTATCCAAATAAATCATGGTTTCTCCCCTCGGAAAGAAAGCTCCGACCGCTCTTGCGCGCCGGAGACCGTTTTAGCCCTGATAAACGCCCGCGGGCAGGTACTGGCGGATCATCTCCACCATTTCCTCGCTCGGCTCGATGATAATCATGTGCTTTTTGCTTTCCTTGACGTAATAGAAGTAGAAGAGGTTGCCGTCGCGGTTGGCGAACCAGTTCTTCTTTTCCACGTCCTTCATCGCCAGGTAGCGGCGGAAGCTGTCCCCGGCCACATGGCCGCAGGCGGAGACGTTCTTGACGTTCATGCTGCCCAGCTCCTTGCGCTTGGCCTGACGAAAGACCTTCGCAAAATCCAGCGAACCGTTGGTGAACGTGTATTCATATTCCACCTTGAGGTTATCCTTGAGGAAGAACAGCAGCACGGCGAAGACCGCCGCCATCAGCACCGTGACGAGCGCCGTCACGCTGAATTGCAGCATGATCACCTGCAGCATCATCAGCGCATAGCCGCCGAAGAGCACGATAAACACCCAACAGAGCACGTAAAGGACGTTAGACAGCGCCTTTGCGCGCGGGCTGACAATGTCCTCCTTGAAATGATCCATCATAAGCGCAAAACCTCCGAGATTCTTTGTCGTTTATTATAACACCAAACGCGCCGACACTTCAACCCCCACGGCGGATTCGTTTCCGTTTCGGCCGAAAAAAGAGGATTTTTGTACATAGAGCGCGAATTGAATATTGTTTACCGACTTTTAACCCTTTTATTTAACCCATTTTCGGAGGTTTTGAATCAATGAAATGCCCCAAGTGCGGCGCATGGAACGCAGCCTATCTGCCCAAATGCACCCAGTGCGGCGCGCCGCTGCCGAATGCCCCGGAAGGCCCCGCCGCGTGGGAAGAATCCCTGCACAAGAAAAAACCGTCGCTTGAAATCACGACGTTTGACGAAAAGGACGAATGGAGCGAGGCCAAGCCGGACGCGCCGGAAAAGGAACCCGGCTTCGACCCGGAGGAGCTTGACCGCGCCCAGTTGGCCGATGAGCTGGAAGATCTGAAAAAGCGCCGCGAGGACGGCAAAAAGCGCATCCGCCAGATGCGTCAGCAGGCCGACAGCATCCGCCGCTCCATTCAGGAGGCGCAGATTGTCCGTCCCATTCCGGAAGCGGACGATCTTTCCGCCGGATACAGCGGGGACAGCGCGGCCATCCGCCGCCGGCAGGAGCAGAAGCAGGCCGCCTATACCCGGCCGGATGCTGAGGACGCGCCGCCCGAGGATGAATACGGTTATTTCGGCGACCCCGCGCACGAGCACCCGCTGGCTTATGACGACGACGACCCGCACGCGCCGATCTATTACGACGGCTACACGCCCGATCCCGGCGATCAGGGCGCGCTGACGGACGACGAATACATGCCCCGGCGCGTGCAGACGCGCCCCGCCTATGCGGAGCAGGACGCGCGCGGCCCCGGAAAACGCAGAAAGAGTCCGCTTCGCGTTCTGCTGACCATCCTGCTTCTGCTGCTCGGCTGCGGCGCGATGGGCGTGGGCGGCGTGCTGATCGCGCGCCACTTCGTGCTCTCTCAGGGGATGCAGGTGCGAAACGACAACGAAACCCGCGTCGAGCTGACAACCGCCACCGTGGACGATCATCCCGCGCACGTCATCACCATTTACGGCCGCGAAAACGCCACGGTCTATCTGCGGGAGATGCAGACCTCCTACGTCATCGCGGATGGCAAGGTCACCATCACCGTGCCGGATTACATGTGGTACGACACCGAATCCTCCACGTTCGCAACGGCGGTGGAGACCGATACGATGGATATTTCCATCACCCCCTACATCCGCTATTCGCAGGAGGGCGACCAGTACCAGCTCGACCCGATTGAGTACACGGTCGATGTGCCGCTCTCGCCGATTCGGCTCGTCAAGCCCGCGACGGTGCGCGCGGAGGTCGGCGTTTCGATCTACGAAGTGCAGATCAACGTCGAAAAGGGCTCCACGGTCATCATCGACGGCACGAACGTCTCCACGCTGATCCGCGAAACGGGCAACGTTTCCAAGAACGTGCAGGTTCTGCCCGTCGGCGACAACACGATTTCCATCTCGGTCAAGAGCAAATACTGCCGCGAAAACAAGATGGAGGTCACGCTCTACCGCGCCGAGCAGGAGATCCCGCTGGAGCTGGACGCCACCGTGCTGGTCGAATGGAACTACGAACCGATTTCCGCCGAAAAATATGCCGCCGCCACGGCGGAGGAAAAAGCGCAGATGCATATTCCCTCCATCAGCGGCACGACGCTCCCCGGCGCGACCATCACCGTCGATTTCCCGCACCGCAATCTGGAGGTCGATCCCGCGACGGGTCGGTTCAGCTTCGTCCCGCTGTTCTCCCATCTGGGCAACAACGACGTGGTGATTCGCGCCTCGTATGAGGGCAAGGCCGATTCCGTCATCACCCATACTGTGTATTACATGCCCAACGCCGATATCTACACCCGCCGCGCGTGGGATCTGGATGCGCAGTACACCGATCTGGTGAATTACATCACCATGCGCAAGGGCACGATTTATATGGGCACGGGCACGATCACCCGCATCGTCAGCACCACCCCGCAGATGGCCATTATGAACATCGGAACGGACAACTTTGAAAAGCTGGTCATGCTGGAAAACAGCTCCAAGACGACGTGGACAATCGGCACCAAATACCGCATCTACGGCGAGGCCTACGGTCTGTATGACACCATGCCGCGCCTGACCGTTCGATACACCTACCTGGTCGAATAAACGCAGCAATGCTCCCCGGCAGCCGCCGAGGAGCATTGCTTTTTTCAATGAAACCAGTTCATCAGCACGCTGGCCGCCGCCTTCATTCCGCCGCAGAGCGAGGATGGCTCGATCCATTCTTCCCGCGTGTGCGCGCCGCCGCCGCGATACATGCCGAAGCTCGCCGACGGAATCCCCAGCGACAGCGGGATATTGCAATCCGTCGAACCGACGCTGATGGGCTTTTTCCCGCCGACATAGTGCTTCAGCGCGGCGCAGCACGCCGTTTCCAGCGCCTTTTGCGCCGCCGGGTCGGTCGCCGTGCCGCAGGGGCGCTCGCCGAGCAGCTCGACCGTCACCTTCGCGTCCGGCAGCGCGTTTTCCCGGAGGATGACGTTCAGCTTTTCCTTCATGGCCGCCAGACTCTTTGCGTCGTTCGAGCGGTATTCATACAGCATCTCCGCATGCTGCGCGATGGCGTTGATCGACGTGCCGCCGGAAATCATGCCCACGTTGTACGTCGTCACGCTCCCCGCCGCGCGCGGCAGCGCCTGCCGGTACAGCGCGCAGGTCAGGCGGCTGAGCACCTCGATCGCGCTCCTTGCGCCGAAATCCGCAAAGCTGTGTCCCCCGCGCGTGTCCGCCGTGATTCGGTATCGCGCGGAACCGACTGCGCGGGCGCAAACGTGGGTCGATTGGTCGTCCAGCGAAAGAAATGCCTTGACGCGCGGCGCGAAATCGCGCATAATGGCCTTGCAGCCCTTGAGGTTGCCCAGCCCCTCTTCGCAGCTGTTGCAGACGAACAGCACGCCGCCATTCGGGCGAAGGCCGAGCCGCCGCAGCCTGTCCATCAGAATCAGCATGCCCGCGACGTTGGCCGTGTCATCGCCCACGCCGGGGCAGTACAGCCGCCCGTTTTCCTCGCGCATCGGCATCGGCTCCAGATCAGGGAATACCGTGTCGATATGCGCCATCACGACGGCGATTTCTCCGCTTTCCTCCACGCCCCAGCCACATCGCACGTTTTTTGCGTCGTCGATTTCGGCGGAAAATCCGCGCGCCTCCAGCCATTCCCTGATGAAGGCCGCGCGGCGCTCCTCCCGATGGCTCGGCGCGGGAATCCGGCAAAGTGTTTTGATCAATTCAAGGGTTTCGCTCTGCGCCGCCTCGATTTCGTTCTCCAGCGCGGCGCTGAGCAGCCGCATCTCCATGCCCGTTCCCCCTTTTGTTTTTCTGCTATAAATTCGAACATGCGTCCCGCTTTTCCTGCCGAGGCGCGTCTTTTTTCGGAGGTTCCCCCATGGATGAACGTCTCAAGGACAACATGCGTTTTCTCTGCGACGAAAGCCGTATGCTGACCGGCGTTACCGTCGCCTACGGCACGCCTGTCCACAGCGAATGGACACAGTATGGCCGCGCGCAGGAGCTGACGCGCACGGGAAGCGGCTTTCTCCCCGCCGTTCGTCCGCTCCAGCCCGACACGATTTACGATCTCGCGTCGCTGACCAAGCTGTTTACCGCCGTCGTCACGCTGGCGCTCGTGGAGAGCGGCCGTCTCTCGCTGGATGAATTTGTCGGGCAGATCGACCCACGCTTTGCCAGTCTTCGGCATGTGACGGTGGGCGATGTGCTCGGCTTCCGCGTCAGCCTGCAAACACCCGGCCGCATCGACGCCGCCCCCTCCCGCGAGGCGGGGCTGCGCCGTCTGTTTGCCATGAGCGTCTGCCCCACGCCCGCCATCCGCGTCTATTCCGACATGAACGCCATGGCGATCAAGTATATTATCGAGGCGAAGACGGGAATGAGCCTGTTCGAGGCCATCCGAACGTGGATTCTCTCGCCCGCCGGTATGCAGGAGACGTTCGCCGTCGTGCCGGAAGCGCTGCGCTCCCGCTGCGTCTGCTACAATTACGAGCACCGCATCGAGGGCGACAATTGGATTCTGCGCACTGACGTGCCCTGCGGCGCGCCGCACGATCCGAAAGCCCTGCTTCTCAGCGACGGCGGGCGCGATCTCTGCGGCCACGCCGGGCTGTTCTCCACCCGAAAAGACATGGTTCGCTTTGCGCAGGCGCTGCTCTCCGGCGAATTGCTCCGACCCGAAACGCTCTGCGAAATCGGCGTGAATCGAACGGGCTTTTCGCATGGGGACGGCACGTATCGCCAATATCTGGGCTATCTCTGCTTTTCCAAACATCCGCTGCAACGGCTCAGCGAGGTGCCGCATTGGATGGGCGCGCGCTCCATCGGCCTGAGCGGCTTCACGGGCAACCATCTGTCCCTCGATCCGGACGCAGGGCGCTTTGTGCTGTTCCTCGGCAATCGCTGTCATGGGCGTGTGTCGCACATCGTCCCGCCGGAGGGGAAGGATTTATCCGCCTACGGTCTGGATGCGCGCGGCGTCGGTCCGGTCAGGTGGAGCGACGGCCGGCTCGTCCCCTCTTCCGCGAAATACGTCTATTTTAAGGACGAAATGCTGCATGCGCCGATTGAAAGCCGCATGCGCGCGCTCGGCTGGCTGGGCTGACGCCGCGCCCGTTTCGGGGCGTCTCTTCGTTTCAAAAGCCGCCGCTTTTCTTCGTTTTTTCGAAGAAAAGCGGCGGCTTCGTCTTTTATTCAGTCCCCGATGCTCAATTTTTGATGTTCAGCCCCGCGAAATCGAGCGTCGCGAAATAATCGGCTGGGGTTTCGGCGCGGCGGATCATCTGCACGCTTCCATCCTCGCGCAGAAGCAGCTCCGCGCTGCGCAGTTTGCCGTTATAGTTGTAACCCATCGAAAAGCCGTGCGCCCCCGTGTCGTGGATATACAGCAGGTCGCCCATCTCGATGTTCGGCAGACAACGATCGACGGCAAATTTATCGTTGTTTTCGCACAGGCTGCCCACCACGTCGTACACATGGTCGCAGGGCGCATCTTCCTTCCCCAGCACGGTGATGTGGTGATACGCGCCGTACATGGCCGGACGCATCAGGTTGCAGGCGCATGCGTCCACGCCGATATATTCCTTATACGTGTGTTTTTCGTGGCAGGCGGTCGTCACCAGCGCGCCGTTCGGTCCGAGCACAAAGCGCCCCAGCTCGGTGAAGATGACCACGTCGCCCATGCCCGCGGGCACGAGCACCTCTTCATAGGCCTTTCGCACCCCTTCGCCGATGGCGGCGATGTCGTTGGCGGGTTCCTCTGGGCGATACGGAATCCCCACGCCGCCGGAGAGATTGATGAACGCGATTTTCGCGCCGGTTTCCCGGTGAAGCTCCGCCGCCGTGGTGAACAGAATCTTCGCCAGCGTCGGATAATAGGCGTTGGTCAGCGTGTTGGAGGCGAGGAACGCATGCAGGCCAAGGCGCTTTGCGCCCTTCTGCATCAGAACGCGGTATGCCTGCGTGAGCTGCGCGCGCGTCATGCCATATTTCGCGTCCTTCGGCTGATTCATAATGTGGTTGCCGATGGAAAACTCTCCGCCCGGATTGTAGCGGCAGCAGACCGTTTCCGGGATTCCGCAAGCCCGTTCCAGCGTATCAATCAGCGTAAAATCATCCAGATTGATGATCGCGCCCTGACGGCAGGCGCGCGCGAACTCGCGCCCCTGCGTCTCGTTGGAGGAGAACATGATCTCGTGCCCGGCAAAGCCGGACGCCTCGCTGAGCATCAGCTCCGTTTCCGAGGAGCAATCCACCCCGCATCCCTCCTCGCGCAAAATCCTGAGGATGAACGGGTTCGGCGTCGCCTTCACCGCGAAATACTCCTTGAAACCGGGATTCCACGCAAACGCCGCTTTTAGGGCGCGCGCGGTGCGGCGAATCCCCGCCTCGTCATAAATATGGAAAGGCGTCGGGTATGCCTTGGCGATTTCCCGCGCCTGCTCAAGCGTCAAAAACGGCTTTTTGCTGTTCATATGCTTCTCTTTCCCCGCGAATGGCGGCCTTTGGTCGGATGCGTTTACTATACATGCACTTCCCGCCGGTTGTCAAGCGTCATTTCCGAGAAAAATGATAGATTCATCTGCATAAAATGTCAAAAAAAGGATATGCGCTCTTGCATATCCTCATTCTTGCAGTTTTATCCCCGTCTTGAATCAAAAAACGCATCCAGCACGCCTTGACATTCCGCCTCCATCAAGCCGCCGGAACACGGAATGACGCGGCCAAACGCCGCGTCCTCCGGCAGGTTATACAAACTGCCCGCGCAGCCGCAGCGCGGGTCGTAAGCGCCGAAAAGAACCTCGTCTATGCCGGACATCGCAATCGCGCCGGCGCACATCGGGCACGGTTCCAGCGTCACCACCAGCGTGCAGCCCTTCAGCCGCCTCCGCCCCAACGCCGCCGCCGCACGGCGGAGCGCAAGCACCTCGGCATGCGCCGTCGGGTCGCCGGTCGTCTCCCGCTCGTTCCTCGCCCGCGCGACGATGCTCCCCTCGTGCACAACGACCGCGCCGACTGGTACCTCGCCCGCAAGCTGCGCCTGCTTCGCCAGCGCCAGCGCCTCGCGCATCCAATCCCGCCGCGTCATCCGCGATCTTTGCCTCTGAAAAACAGCGCGACCGTTCCGGGGCCGGAGTGGCTGCCGATGACAGGCCCGACCGCGCTGAGGACGATCCGCTCCGGGGCGCACCCGAATTCCTTCACCAGCGTCTCCTTCACCACCATCGCGTCCTTCTCGCAGTCGCCGTGGCTGATGAAAATCATCTGATCCTTATCGGCTTCCAGCTCGCCGAATTTCATCGCGATTGCGCGAAGCGCCTGCATGCGGCCGCGCACCTTGCTTCTGGCGATCAGCCGCCCCTCGCTGTCCACATGCAGCACGGGCTTGATTTTCAGCATCGTGCCGAAGAAAGCCGCGGACGGCGAGCAGCGGCCGCCGCGCTTGAGGAAGTGGAGATCGTCCACCGTAAACCAGTGCGCGTATTCCTGCAAATGCGCACGGGTATACGCGGCGTTTTCATCAATCGCCATCCCCGCGTCGCGGCGCGCAACCGCGTCATAGACCACCATGCCCTCGCCCGCGCTGGCCGCCAGCGTATCCACCAGCTCGATCACCGCGTCGGGGTAATCCTCGTGCACAATGTCCCGCGCCATGCACGCGGAGGCATACGTGCCGGAAAGCGCGGAGGAAAAAATGAGGCCGAGCACCGCCTCGCCCTTTTCGGCATGCGGCTTAAACGCCTCGACAAAATCGCCCGGCGAAACCTGCGAGGTTGTGCACGTCTCACCCGCGCGCAGCCGATCGTAAAAGGCGGAGCAGCGCTGCGCGTCGTCAAACGGCTGGAAGCTCGTCTCGCCGGAAATGGTATATGAAAGGGGAATCACCTCGAAATGATCGAACTTTGCGGCCACTTCCGCATTCAAATCGGAACACGAATCCGTCAGAATGGTATACATGGTAGTCCTTTCCCGGTTTTGATTGACCGATGGTTTTTCTTTTCTTCTTTTTTCGACCTGTGCGGGTGTTTTTCCTGCTTTTCTACGAAAGACGTTCATTTTTTAGCAAGATCTGTATGCAAAGCCCCTGTCCCTGCGCGTGCATGCTGGCACATGCGGGAATGCCCTGCGCATTGAGCGCGTCGCTCAGCCGCTGCGCTTCCTCCGCCGCGCGGCGCACGGCGCGCCTTTTGCCGCATGCCTGCGTCTCCTCCGGCCGGTCAAGCAGCCGCCGCGCCTGCTCGGTCGTCAGCCCGCGCTGGGCGATGATCTCCGCCGCCTCCAGCCGCCGCGATTGGGGCTGCACACCCTTGAGCCATTCGGCCTGCTCCATGGAAAGGCCGCCGCGCTCGATGGCCGCCTGCGTCTGCGCGTCCAGTTCGAGCATCGAAAGCCGCCGCCGCATTTCCCCTTCGGGCATGCAGCACTTTTGCGCGGCGTCGTCCCGGCTCAAAAGCCGCGCTTCTTCCAGAAACGAAACGCCCTTCCGCGTGAAATGCTCCTCCAGAAAACAGGCGACGGCGTCGGGCTTGTCCCCCGGAATATTCACCGCGTCGATTTCTTCAAGCCCCAGCATCCGGCAGGCCGCCAGCCGCCGCGCGCCGCACACCAGCATGTAGCGGCCGTTCGCCAGATTTTCCTGCACCACGATGGGTTGAAGCAGACCGTGACGGGCGATGGACTGCGCCAGCGCCGGCAGCGTTTCATCCTCCCGAAGGCGCGACGGAATCATGCCGCCGTAGATATCGGCTGTGCGCAGGCGCATGAACTGCGCGCCCTTTTCCTTTGAATGGCCAGCCTGTCTGCGCTTCAAAAGCCCTTCCCCCTCGCTTGTCCTCTGTCAGGGAGTATATGCGGCGGGAAGCGGGTTTGATGATGGCGCGCGGCGATAAGTTTGCGCCGTGATCTGCCCTTCCGAGAGCCACAGGGTGATGCATCCGCTTTCATCCGTTCTGTAAACCGACGCGCCGACCGCGTCCAGCGCTTCGAGCACGCGCGCCGTCGGGTGACCGTATCGGTTGTTTGCGCCGACGCTGATGAGCGCGATTTTCGGCGTCGTTTGCCGCACAAATTCATCGCTGGTCGCGTATTTGCTGCCATGGTGCGCAACCTTGAGGATGTCGCAATCCGGCGGCGATTCCATTTCGCTCTTCGCGGGCAGGTCGCCCGTCGTCAGAATCCGCGCGCCCATGGACTGCGTATACAGCACCAGCGAACGCTCGTTGTCGCCCGCCATCCCCTCCTGCGGCGAGAGCACGTCAAACGCAAAGCCGCCCGAAACGATTTTCGCCCCGGCGGACGCCGTTTCGATTGAAACGCCCCTTTCGTTCGCCAGCTCGAGCGCCTCCCGCACCGCCAGAGATGCGTCGGATTCCGATACGCCCGACGGCATGACGATCCGCCCGATCTCGATTTCGGAAGCCAGCAGCGTGCCGAGCGCCCCGGCGTGATCCTCATCCAGATGGGACAAAATCAGCGCATCGACGTACAGCCCCTCGCGGCGCAGATAGCGCAGCACATCGTAGCAGCCCGCCGGGCCGACGTCCACCAGCGTCGCCTGCCGCCCGTGACGGAGAACGGCCGCGTCGCCCTGCCCCACGTCAAGCTGAACATAGCGCGCATCGGGCGCAAAGCGGGGCAGATAGCCGATCAGAAGGACGCAGAGCATCGCCGCGAGCGCCCCCTTTCTGCCGCGGCCAAACCGAATACGGCGGCTGCACAGCATCATTGCGGCAATCGCCACCGGCAGCGCCCAGCCATACGGCGCGGGCAGGCGGCAGATTTTGATTTCCAGCCCGGCGACGCCCAGAATCAGGCGCTGCGCCGCACCCGAAACCGCCCCGACCGCCGCGCCCAGCCATCGTCCGGCAGTCGGCAGACCCGCGCCGACCGCCATGCAGAAAATCCCGCCCAGCATCAGCAGCGACATCAGCCCGCCGGCAAAGCCGTTCACCGCCAACGCCAGCAGCGGCACATAGCCGTAAAAGAGAAGCTGTATCGGCAGTGCCGCCGCCTGCGCGCTGAAACTGACCGCCAGCGTTTCCGCCGCCTGCGGATGGCGGCGCATCCACGGCACAAACCGATTCAGCGCCGACAGGCACGCGCCGCTGAGCAGCAAAATGCCCAGCAGAACAAAAAACGAGAATTGGAACGACGCATCCAGCGGCCACGCCGGACGAATCAGCGCCATGCTCCACGCGGCGACGGCCAGCGCGGTCAGCGGCTCATACCGCCTGCCCCTGCATCCGGCCAGACTGCGAAGCGTCGCCATGATCAGCGCGCGAACCGTTCCGGCCGCCGCGCCCGTCACGCCCGTGTAGAAAAGCAGAATGACCGTCTGCGCGGCAAAGCGCGTCCACCGGCCGCACGGCAAACGCCTCAGCAGCCGTTCAAGCATCAGGGCAATCAGGGATAAATGCATGCCGGAAACCGTCAGCAGGTGCACAATGCCGGTCAGGCGCATCGCCGTCACCAAATCATCGTCCAGATTTTCCCGGCTGCCGAGCAGCACCGCCTGAAAGAGCGGCGCTTGCTGGCCGAACACCGCTTCGGCATGCCGCATCAGCTTCCTTTGCGCGCGCCGAAACAGCTCGCGGAGGGAAAACCGGCCGCCGCCCTCCGCCGTCCATCCGGGCAGAAGATAGCCGGAAAGCTCGTAATCCCGCGCCAGCGCGCGAATCCGCCCGTTGATCCCGCCGGGGTTGCGCGGCTCGCTCGGCGCAAACAGCCTGCCCGTCCCCTTCACCCGCTGGCCGATTTGAACGGCGGGCGCGGCCTCATCCTTCTGCGCCATCAGCGTAACCAACCCCCGCCGCGAGCGCGTTTCGCCGTCGCACGTCGCGTTCTTCAGCCAGACGCGGTTCTCCCGCTCAATCGCGTCGATCTCGCCGACAATCTCGGCCTTCGACCCGCTCGGCGCATCGCGAACGGCCAGCACCGAGGCCGTCACGCCGTTGCCGAGCAGAAATAGCGCCAGCGCGACACAAAAAAGCGCGCTTTTCCGCCGTCTCAGCCGAAAAAGGCCAAGAACCGCCGAAAAAGCGCACAGAAATCCAATCCAAACCGCGGGGAACGCCGCAATCTGCGCCAAGTAAACGCCCGCCAGATAGGCGCAGGCGAGCACCGCCAGCCGACGGCGAACCGGAAGCAGAATCACGCGCCTGCGTTCGTCCATCAGCCA
>UQNM01000021.1 GCA_900542395.1 uncultured Eubacteriales bacterium | reverse complement strand
AAAGCATCACGGGCAGAAAATGGATTCTATCTATATTTTAGACGAGAAATAGTATTAAATTCTTTCACTTTTTTGCCGAATAAAATGAAAAAATAGAACAAATTGAAGGAAATGTGATTTTTCTCCCAAATTTTTCTTGAAATCCGGGCGCGTGGTGATTATAATAGGTCGGTAGTTTTTTGATGATCGCGTTCGCGCGGACGGAAGGAAGGTATAGGATGCACACCAAGTTTATTTTTGTGACGGGCGGCGTCGTCTCCTCGCTGGGCAAGGGCATCACGGCGGCTTCGCTGGGGCGGCTGCTCAAGAGCCGCGGGCTCAGGGTTTCCATGCAGAAGTTTGATCCCTATATCAACGTCGATCCCGGCACGATGAACCCGTATCAGCACGGCGAGGTCTTTGTCACCGACGACGGCGCGGAGACGGATCTCGATTTGGGGCATTACGAGCGCTTCATCGACGAAAATCTGACGCAGGCGGCCAACGTCACCAGCGGCCGCGTGTATGATACCGTCATCACCCGCGAGCGCAGGGGCGAATATCTGGGCGCGACGATTCAGGTCATTCCGCATATCACCGACGAGATCAAGCGCCGCATGCTGGCGGTCTCCCTTCGGGAGGACGCGCCGGACGTGGTCATCACCGAGATCGGCGGCACGGTCGGCGACATCGAATCCTTGCCGTTCCTCGAAGCGGCGCGCCAGCTGAAAAACGAGGTCGGCCGCGAAAACGTGCTGTATATCCACGTGACGCTCGTGCCGTATATCTCCGCGGCGGGCGAATTGAAGACCAAGCCGACCCAGCACTCCGTCAAGGAGCTGACCGGGCTGGGGATTCAGCCGGATATCATCGTCTGCCGCAGCGAAAAGGCGCTGACGCGCGATGTGCGCGCGAAGATCGGCCTGTTCTGCAACATCCCGGCGGACTGCGTGTTCGAAAACCTCAACGCGCGCAGCATTTACGAAGTGCCGCTGATGATTCACGAGGAGGGCATGGACGAGCGCGTCTGCCGCCTGCTGGGCATCCCCGCACCGGAGGCCGACCTGACCGAATGGCGCGGCATGGTCGAGCGGCTGCTGACCCCGGAAAGGGACGTCCGCATTGCGATTGTCGGCAAATACGTCGAGCTGCCGGATGCGTATCTCTCCATCGTCGAGGCGCTGACCCACGGCGGCATTGCCCACCATGCGAAGGTGCGCGTGGAATGGGTGGCGGCCGAGAGCGTGACGCCGGAGAACGCGGCGGAGAAGCTGGCGGGCTGCGGCGGCGTGCTCGTGCCGGGCGGCTTCGGCGAGCGCGGGCTGGAGGGCAAGATTGCCGCCGTGCAGTATGCCCGCGAGCACGGCGTGCCGTTTTTGGGCATCTGTCTGGGCATGCAGATGGCCGTGGTGGAATACGCCCGCCACGTGCTCGGCCTGACCGGCGCGCACACCAGCGAGGTTGACCCCAACACGCCGTACCCGGTGATCGACCTGATGCCCGACCAGCAGCATATCGACGAGAAGGGCGGCACGATGCGGCTGGGCAAATATCCCTGCCGCCTGAGCCGCGATTCCGTCGCCTTCGCCGCCTACGGCGAGGAGAATATCTTCGAGCGCCATCGCCACCGCTACGAGTTCAACAACGCCTATCGCGATTTGTTCGTCGAGGGCGGCATGCGCATCGGCGGCGTGAACCCGGAGCGCGATCTGGTGGAGATCGTCGAGCTGCTGAACCATCCGTGGTTCGTCGGCGTGCAGTATCACCCGGAGCTGAGAAGCCGCCCGAACCGTCCGCATCCGCTGTTCCGCGAGTTTGTCGGCGCGGCGCTGAAGGCGCAGGAAAAATAAAAAAGCAAAATCGCCGTTATGCAAAAAAGCAAAGCGGCGATTTTGCTTAATTTATGAATATTTATTCGCATTTTATGTAAAGAGAGTTTAATAAAAGAAGAAAGTGCAGGATTTGAAACGAAAAAAGTCAAAAATATCTTGAAAACCGCGCAAAGAAACGGTATAATCGGATCGTAGACAAATTGCCTTCCCCACAGACGAAGAAAGGACCGGATTTCCTGACTTTGCCGCGCAAAAACAACCGCAGGCTGTCAACGGGCTGACAATCGCGCTGCTCAAACCGCACTTTGAATCACATGGAGGATGAAACAATGGGGGCGTCATTTTCCGATCGTTTTTACATCGCCGCGCCGCAGGGCGTGGCCGCCAAACTCAGCAGCATGCTGCTCGCCGCGCAGATCATGCCCAGCGGCGTTGTGCACACGGGCATGGAGGCGGTGCGCGCCGCGCAGGGCGGGGCGATGCTGCTGACGACATACCGCCTGCCGGATATGACCGGGGAGGAGCTGGCGCGCCAGCTTGGCGAGGAGGCCGACGTGGTGATGATCGTGCCGCAGGATTACGCGGGCGAGGAACCGGAGAACGTCGTCATGCTGCGCAACCCGATCAGCGCGGACGCGCTGGTGCAGAGCGTCAAAACGCTCGCCCATTGCCGCATACGCATGCAGCAGCTCCGCGCGAAGGCCGAAAAGCTCTCGCGCACGCTGGAGGAGCGCAAGCTGATTGATCGCGCGAAGGGCAAGCTGATGGATGTGTTCCATTTGACCGAATCCGAAGCGCATTACAAGATTCAGAAGACGAGCATGGATTCCGGCCGGCGAATTGCGGACGTTGCGCGCGAAATTTTGGAATCCTCCGAAAACATGGCCAGCTGAACGGTTTTTTCCTCAGTATGG
Source organism: uncultured Eubacteriales bacterium (assembly GCA_900542395.1). Lineage (GTDB taxonomy): Bacteria > Bacillota > Clostridia > Christensenellales > Aristaeellaceae > Ventricola. The sequence continues at coordinate 30,701 of UQNM01000021.1, read as the reverse complement.
ATAGATTCTTCCCGCGCTATTGCATCCGGGCAAACGATGCGGCGCGGGATTTTTTGGCGTTTTGCAGACTTTGGCAGAGGGGAAGGCAGGCACTGCCCAATTTTTTTGTCTCCGGATGAAAGAATTTCCTGCGCTCATTCGTCTAATAAAAGGAAACCCGCAAACAAAAGCACGGAAAAATGTGATATACTGTTTAAGATGTGGTTTTGTTTCAAATAACATCTAAAACCTGTCCACAAACGGAGAGGCGTCGTCGTCTAATTCATATCGGACATCAGGCGACCAAGGAGGGCAAACGCATGAACAAGAATCGAAAAGCAGCGCTGGCGCTGGCGGCATGGCTGGCCATACTGCCCGGCTTGACGGTGGCTGAGGGCTATACAGAGGGAATACCGGCGGTCGATCAGCCGGACGCGCAGAACGACGCGGCAAACGGCGGCCAGCCGGAGGGAGAAACCGTAGAAGAAACCGTAGAAGAAACCATTGATGAACCAACAGAAGAGGAAGAAACCCTTGACGAGGGTGAAACTGAACTGTTGACTGAGGACGATTCCAAGATGGAAGACGATTCCAAGCCGGAGGATGATTCCAAGGCGGAGGATGATACCAAGCCGGAGGACGATCCCAAGGCGGAGGACGATACCAAGACGACGGATGATTCCAAGACGACGGATGATTCCAAGCCGGAGGATGATACCAAGCCAGAGGATGATACCAAGCCGGAGGACGATTCCAAGACGACGGACGATACCAAGCCGGAGGACGATTCCAAGGCGGAGGACGATACCAAGCCGGAGGACGATTCCAAGGCGGAGGACGATTCCAAGACGACGGATGATTCCGAGACGACGGACGATTCCAAGGCGGAGGACGATACCAAGCCGGAGGATGATACCAAGCCGGAGGACGATTCCAAGACGACGGATGATTCCAAGACGACGGACGATTCCGAACCGAAGGACGGAACCGAACCGAAGGACGGAACCATGCCGACTGAAACGCAGGATACCGCACAGGAAAGCGAGCAGGAGCCGGAAGCGGACGATTGGAAACCGCAGGGGGACGCTTGGACGGAGCTGGAAAACGGCGAACACACGGCGGGCGCGCTCGGCGATGTGCTCTCGTGGCTGGAACATCATCTGGCGGAAGACGAGGAAGCGACGGTGTATATCCGCACGAGGAACGTGCTGACGGCGGACAACGTTTCGCGGAATCTGCTGAGCCGCGTGGGCTTCGAGCCGGATGGCGAGAGCGACAGCTTCAACACGGAAAAATACGAATATGTCGCGGTGCTCGATTCCAAGGATTTGATGACGCTGGAAGAGACGGGGGACATGGAGGACGTCCGCCTCTCCATCAGCGTGCAGATGCTGCGCGAGGACGAACTGAACAAGATCGACTCGAGCGAAACGCAGCCCCCCGAAACGCAGCCCCCCGAAACGAGCGAAACGCAGCCCCCCGAAACGGGCGAAACACAGACCCCTTCGGCGCAGCCGAGCGCTACGCCCGCCCCGACGGAAGAACCGACGCCTGCGCCCGTGCCCAAGCCGGTGCTCGAAGTGACGGCGGAAGACTATGAACCGGGCGTTTGGAAAAACTCCCCGCCGACGTTCACCCTCTCCGGCATCCCGGAGGACAGCACCGAATACGTTTACGGCGTGTTTATCTGCGACGAGCGGCTGATTCTGCTGTCCGACGGCAACAACATGTATGTGCCCAGCGAGGAGGGCTTCTCCAGCGTCCGCTTCGTCATTCTGGATAAGATGGGCGACGTGCAGTCCCTCTCGGATCAATACGACACGATGCTGGATTTCACCCCGCCGGACGGGCCGTATCTCAGCGGCGACAGCAAGAACAAGAAGGTCTGCTACGTGGAAGCGTATGACGATTTGAGCGGGCTGGACAGCATCTCCTACGACGGCGGCAAAACGTGGCTCTCCTGCAACGACCCGGAGACGGACAACATGACCTTCTACGGCGAGGTCGGCGAAAAGGTGGACGCGGGCTGGATTCTGACGCGCGACTTTGCGGGCAACATCTCTTCAAACGACGAGGATTTCATCTTCGGCAAGAAGAAGCGCACCGGCACGGGAAGCGGCACGGGAACGGGCAAAAAGCCCATCCGCCACGTGAAGGAAACGATGGATTATTCCAAGGCGAACTATAACGCGCTGGAGCTGAACGTTTCCGATCAGCCGCAGACGGAGCTGACCATCGGCGGCACGGCGCTGAGCCTGTCGCTGACCGATGAGGAGCAGCTCAAGCCGTTTACCGCCGAGCTGACGACGTGGCAGACGAAGGCGGGCGAGACGAAGACCGCGCCCAACGCGCTCGTGCTCACCGCGGCGACGGATGCGCAGGCCAACGTCTGGCACTTCGGCGGCGAGGCCTATAAGCTGCTGTACAACAGCGGCGTGGAGTATCTGGTGTTCGCGTCCGGCGAGTATATCACCGTCATCCCGACGGATGGCTTCACCGGCGGCACGCAGTACGGCAAGCTCAAGGCCGGCGGCGTTTCGACCCGCAAGTTCGAATACACGCTCATTCAGGATGAAACGCTGCGCGAGACGACGCTGAGCGTGCAGGTGGAGGGCGAAACCTATCTGCTCGAGGAGAGCACGGAGAGCCCGATGTACCGCTACAACGTGCTCATCGGCACAAAGGACATGATGAAGAAGCCCTACGAAAGCTATCAGCCCGGTAAGGAGGACACATAAATGAAGAAAACAGCAACCCTCGGCGCGCTTCTCTTGGCGCTCGCCCTGCCCCTCGCGGCGCAGGCGGAAACCGTGTTCGCCGGCGAGGTGACGGCGGGAACGACGCAGGTGATCGCCGCACCCTACGGCGGTCTGGTGGAGGATGTGCGCGTTCGCGTGGGCGACAGCGTGAAGATCGGTGACCCGATCGCCACGGTGGAAACCCGCAAGACCTACGCCTCCACGGATGGCACGGTCAGCGGCGTGTTTGCGCGCGAAGGCGACAGCGCGGACGGCGTGAAAACCCAATACGGCGCGCTGGTGTATATCGAGCCGATCAACCGCTACACGCTCGAGTGCAGCACGGAGAAGGGCTATAATTCCAGCGAGAACCGCTACATCCACATCGGCGAGAGCGTGTTTCTCAAGTGCACCAAGGACGGCAGCCATCAGGGGCGTGGCGTGGTGACCGGGCTGGACGAGAAGGACGACAACAAGTTCACCGTCGAGGTGACGGGCGGCGAGTTTTACATGGGCGAAACCGTGGATATCTACCGCAGCGGGGATTATGCCTCCGCCAGCCGCATCGGCCGCGGCACGGTCGGGCGGACGAAAACCGTCGCCGTCAACGCCGAGGGGAGCGTGCTGAAAATGCACGTCAAGGCGGGCGACACGGTGGAGCGCGGCGAGCTGCTGTTTGAAACCGTGACGGGCACGCTGGACGGCCTCTACGCGCCGGACAGGCAGGTGGTCAGCGACGCGGCGGGCGTGATCGCGACGGTGGACGCGGGCAACGGCACGAGCGTCGAGAAGGACGCGAAGATCGCGACGATTTACCCGAACGACGCCATGCAGATCAAGATGGTCATTTCCGAGGCGGATCTGATGGATGTGACCGTCGGCGGCAAGGCTGAAATCGAGTTCAACTGGGATGCGGACAGCGGCCGCCGCTTTGAGGGAACGATTTCCTCCATCTCGTATCTGAGCGAAAAGCAGAGCGACAGCGCGGCGAGCCAAAGCGCGCAGTATGTCGCCTATGTCGATTTCACGCCGGATGAAACCGTGCGCATCGGCATGACCGTGATCGTGTATGTGGAGTAACGAACGCCTTCCGTTTCGCTTCGCTCAACACCTCCCTCAAGGAGGGAGGCAGGGTGAGCGCTATACAAGGCTGACTGAAGGAGTAAGAAGTAAACAAAGAAAGGACGCCAAAAATGAAAAAGATGCTTTCGATTCTTCTCGCGCTGGCTCTGATGCTGGGCGCGGCGGCGCTGGCGGAGGGCAACGTGACCATCGCCGTGCAGGGCATGAACGACTTTAGCGACAACATTCAGAGTATGATCGTCTACGGCGACAAGCTGCTGCTGTCCAGCTGGGATACGCTCTACACGTGGGACAACACCAGCCGCAAGCTGACCCCTGTGGAAGGCTATGACAAGCTGCAAAACGTGCTGACCGGGGACGGCGAGACCCCCGGCGTGCTGGAACTGAACGACGGCGAATATGCCTATCTGGACGGCAACCTCTATGCCGTCGGCGGCAAGCTCTACCGCATGGCGACCATCAGCGATGAGGACGGCAATTCGAGCAACCAGCTCGTCGAGCTGCTGATTGCGGATGACGGCGCGCTGTCGCTGGGCGAGATCATTGATCTGGGCGACGCGCTCTGCGTCGTCGAGACGTATGGCGACGAAACCTACACCTACACCCGCAGCCTGAGCAACCCCTGCTCCTTTGGCGGCATGCTCTACGCGCTCTCCTACGGCGAGGAGCTGGAGCTGCTGGCGCTCAACCTCGAGGATGAAAGCGTGGAGGCGCTGACGGTCGATGTGGATGGCGACGTGCAGAACATCGCGCCGTATACCGAGGGCAAGCTGCTGATGACCGTCGTCGATTATACGACCGAAACGCCCAGCACGACGCTCTGGCTGTACGACATTGAAAACGAGGAAGCGACCGAGCTGGGCGCGCTCCCGACGAGCGGCTATCAAACGCCCGACGGTCTGGCGTATGACGAGGCGCGCGGCAAGATGTATTACGTGCTCTCCGGCAGCGTCTGGCGCATCGACGTCGGCGAGGACGGCCTCGGCGAGCCGGAGGAATTCGGCGACATGCCGCTGATGTATGCCAACGGCAACGGCGTGGTTTACGGCGATCTGTACGTGCTCGCCAGCTACGATGCGGTGGTCGGCCGCGACGTGACGCTTGACAAGCTGCCCGCGCAGCGCATGCGCGTCGCCAACGGCGACTACGTCGATTCGATCAACAAGGCGTATTACGCCTTTACCGACAAGCACCCGGAATACATGATCTCCATCTCCACGACGCTGGACACGGACAGCCTGCTGCAAAGCATGATGAACCGCGATTCCTCCGTGGATATCTACACCCTCCCCAGCACGAGCAGCGCGTTCACCTCGCTGATGAACCGCGGCTTTATGGCCGAATTGGAGGGCAGCCAGACCATTTCCGACGCGGTGAACGCCATGTATGGCTTCATCAAGGATTACGTTATGAAGGACGGCCACATCTACGCGCTGCCGCTCTCCTGCTACGCCAACATGATGAGCCTGAACACCAAGCTGCTGACCGAAAAGCTGGGCTACGAGGCGCCGACCTCGTGGAAGGGGCTGCTGACGATTCTGGCCGATATTTCAAACAACAAGCGGCTCGAGGAGACGCCGGAAGTGATGATCGCCGAACCGGGCTACGCCAAGGATGATTTCCGTTCTCAGGTGTTCTACATGATGCTGAGCAATTATTTCACCTGGCTGGACGCGAGCGAGGAGAACCTGACCCGCGGCACGCAGGCGCTGCTCGATCTGTGCGAGGCGTTTGAAGCCATCGACTGGGACAACCTCGGTCTGGCCGAGGATTACGAGGACAGCGAGGACATGATGTACAACGGGAGCGACGCTTTGATCAATTGGACGAGCCTGAGCGTGTACAACTATGTCGGCGCTGACGAAGAACAGGCGAAGCCGGTCGCGCTCTCCGTTGTGGAGGGCGAAAAGCCGCTGGTCGGCCAGAGCGTGACGTTTGCGTTCATCAACCCGTTCTCCGAGCACAGGGACGAGGCCGCCGAATATCTGGCCGACGCATGGGCGCTGGAGCAGAAGGAAGACATGATTATGCTCAGCCCGGAGATGAACGAGCCGGTGCTCAACGACTATTACGAGGAGAACCTGCGGAACATAGACAACTCGATTGCCGATTTGCAGAAGACGCTGGACAAGACCGAGGACGAGGAAGCCCGCGAATCGCTGCAAGCGAATCTGGATTCCATGAAGCAGTGGCGCGAGGATTACGAGAAGAGCGGCAAATACCAAATCTCCCCGGAGCAGATTGCGAGCTACCGCGCGTTCGGCGAGAACATGGCCGTGCAGCAGAGCCTCATCTGGAACACGAATGAGGGCTCGACGCAGGTGCAGCAGTATCTCGACGGCGCGATGAACGCCCAGCAGCTGGCGGCGGCGCTGGAAAAGACCCTGCAAATGCAGAAGCTGGAGGGCAATTAAACCCGCATGTTTGAAAAGAAAAAATCCGTCTGGCTGTTTCTGCTGCCGGGGCTTGCGATGCTGATGATCTTTTACATCGTGCCCTTTTTCAGCGGCATCGGCTACAGCCTGACGGACGGAAGCTACAAAAACACGTTCGTCGGCTTGCAGAATTACCGGGATCTGTGGCAGAACAGCATGTTTCTGCTGGGGCTGAAAAACACGATGGAGCTGTCGCTGATCTGCGCGCCGCTGCTGTGGCTGTTTTCCTTCCTGCTGGCCAGCGCGCTGAGCGCGATCAAGCCGTTCGGCGGATTCTTCCGCTCGAGCGTGCTGATGCCGTATCTCACGCCGTCCTCCGCGATTCTGCTGGTGTGGCTGGTGATCTTCGATTACGGCGGCCCGGTGAACCGCGCGCTTGAAGCGATGGGGATGACGCGGGTGATGTGGCTGACCAGCGGCGCGCTGCGCCTGCCGGTCGTGCTGATGTTCCTGTGGAAGAATCTGGGCTTCTGCCTGATTATCTTTCTGGCGGCGCTGCAATCCATCCCCCAGCCGCTCTACGAATACGCGCAGCTGGAAGGCGCGGGCTTTTTCACCCGCGCTTTCCGCATTACGCTGCCGATGATTACGCCGACGGCGTTTCTGGTGTTCGTGCTGGCGTGGATCAATGCGTTCAAAATCTTCAAAGAGGTGTACTTCATCGCGGGCGCATACCCGGATTACTCGGTGTACACCCTGCAAAACTACATGAACAACATGTTCGGCAAGCTGAATTACCAGTTGGTGACGGCGGCGGCCTATTCCTTCGGCCTGATCGTGTTCGCGCTGTTCGGCGCGCTGTTCTTCCTGCAAAGGCGAGCCGCGCGCGGGCTGAATTGAGGTGAGGCGGATGGAAAAACAAACGGTTCGCCCGGCGCATATCCGGCGCAGGCACATTCTGGCGCGGCTGCTGCTGTCGGCGGCGGCGGTCGTCATCCTGCTGCCGGTGGTGCTGACGGCGCTGTATTCCTTCTTTTCGCCCGGCGAAATCAAGGCGTTCATGCAGACGCGCGGCAGCTTCGACGCGAAGAGCCTGATGGAAATCAAGCTCTCGCCCAACATGTTTTCCCTCAGCCAGTATTATAAAATATTGATTGAGGACATGACGATTCTGCGCTACTTCGTCAATTCGGCGATGTATACCGCGGCGATTCTCTTCGGGCAGGCGCTGCTGATTCCGGCGATGGCCTACGCGCTCTCCCGCTTCAGGTTCCGCGGGCGGGACGCGCTGTTCTTCGTCGTCATCATGCTGATGCTCCTGCCGTTTCAGGTGACGATGGTGCCGAACGTCATCACCCTGCGCGCGATGGGGCTGCTGGATACGATCTGGGCGATCATCCTGCCGATGACGGTCGCGCCGTTCTACATCTTTCTGCTGCGGCAATACATGGTCGGCCTGCCGGGCGACATGATCGAGGCGGCGCAGATCGACGGCGCGGGCACGCTGCGCTGCTTCATCCACGTGGTTCTGCCCGTCTGCCAGCCGATTCTCGGCGCGGCGGTGGCGCTCTCGTTTGCGGATTGCTGGAATCTGGTCGAGCAGCCGCTGACCTATTTGACCACGCATACGGAGCTTTATCCGCTCTCCGTGGTCTTCAATCAGTTGACCCAGCAGAGCACCGGCGTGGAATTTGCGGGCGCGGCGCTGTATACCCTGCCCGCGCTGCTGATCTATCTGTATTTCCAGAACGACATTCTGGAAGGCGTCCAGCTCACGGAACTCAAGTAAAGGAAGACAAAAGCGATGAAAAAAATGGCCATCAAGGGACTGGTCACGCTGGCGGCGGTCGTCGCCCTGTGCATGTTCTTTTCCGGCACGATCAAAACCATTTCAACCGCCAAGGTCAAGCTGGTGACCGCCAAGCAGGGCAAGCTGGAGGAGGAAATCAAGCTCAGCGGCAATCTCACGTTCCCGCAGACGGAGGACGTGAAGCTGGCGCTTACTTCCGACCAGAGCGTGACCATCAAGCGGGTGCGCGTGGCGAAGGGGCGCAGGGTTGCGGCGGGCGACGTGCTCTTTGAGGCGGAGGTCTCCGGCTACGACAAGGAGATGGAAAGCCTGCGCGGCGAATACGACGCGGCGCAGAAGGAGCTGATGGAGCTGGAGCGCAAAAACGGCGACGTTCGGCTCAAGCGCACCGAGGAAATCTGGGTGGAGGCCTACGACGCGCTGGCGAAAAGCAAGGACGACTGCATGACCGCGCAGACGCAGCTCGAGGTCGCCGCCAAGCTGGCGGGCGTGACGCTTTCGGGCGGCCGCCTGCCGTCGGGCGAGACGGATGAAACGCTGACCGACGCGCAGAAGGCCGTCGATGCGGCGCAGGCCGCGCAGGACGAGGCGCAGAAGAAATTCAACAGCGCCAACCGGCTGGGCATCAGCGAGAACGTCATCAATTACATCACCCAGAGCCGCCAGCTCAACGAAAAGCTGGCCACGACGCAGGAGAAGATCACCGCGCTGGATGTGCTGGCGCAGCGGGCGCGGCAGGTGACCGCGCCGCACGACGGCTATATCGTGGAGATCAACGTCAAGGCGGGCGACAGCTACGACGGCAAGACCGCCGCGCTCGTCATCAGCAGCGAAAGCGGCGACGCGGTGCTGCGCGCGGACACGAGCAAGATCGAAAAGAAGATCGACAAGGGCACGCAGGTCACGGTCAAGCGCGACAGCGACAAGACGCTGACCAAAAAGGTGACGGACAGCGGCGTGAACGAAGAGGGCAAGCGCTATATCGACGTGAAGCTGACCGACAAGGACATCACAAACCTCGGCGGCGGCGCGGCGCTGTTCTCCGCCGCGGTGGAGATGACGGCGAGCTATCGCGCGTCCAGCTCCACCACGCTGCTCCCGGCCAGCGCCGTTCGCGGCAGCGGGGACAGCCGATACGTCTATATCGTCAGCGAGGAAAGCAACGCGCTCGGCCAGCGCGTGCTCAAGGTGAAAAAGCAGGATGTGAAGGTGCTCTCCGAGGTCGGCAGCACGGTGTCCATTCAGGATGATTTGAGCCGTCAGCGCGTGGCCTATATGGAGGATCGCGCCATCAGCGACGGTTCCGAGGTCATGGTCTATGGAGAATAAAAAAAAGCGCCGGGGCATGCTCGCGGTGCTGCTGGGGCTCGTGCTGGCGGTGTGCGGCGGCGCGCTGACGCTGACCGTCGGAGGGCGGCTGGAATACATCCTGCCCGCGCCGGCGGCGACGCAGGAGGGCGGTGAGCTGAACGCGCTCTACGAAGAAGCGCAGAAGCAGATAGCCTCCATCGCAGATTCGATCACGGCCGGGGCGGTCGGCGCGCGGGCGCAGGGGGTCAATCTCTCTGCGGAGGCGCAGAGCGCGGAGGCGACGGTTTACGCGGTCGGCTCGGGCTATTTCGACGTGACGCATGAAACGCTGCTCGACGGGCGGCTCATCAGCGAGGCGGACGTGAAGCGCGCGGAGAACGTCGTTGTGATCGACGAGCGCACGGCGCTCTCCTTCTTCGCGGGCAACGAGCCGGTCGGCCAAACCGTGACGCTCAGCGGGCTTGATTACGAGGTCGCGGGGGTCATCAAGGCCGAAAGGCGGCTGGGCGAGACGAACGAGCACATCGCCTATATCCCGATCACGTCGGCCAGCGCCAACGCGCTCGCCATGCAGACGGTGGAGATGATCGCCAAAACGGCGGACAAGACGACGGGCAGCGCCATTTTGATGGAAAACACGCTGAAAACGTGGCAGCCCGGCGGGAGTTTTTACAATTACGACAAGCTGGCGCTCGGCGCGGCGATGCCGATTCGCTGGGCGGTGCTCTTTGTTGGGGTTGCGCTGCTGCTCAGCCTGCTGGCGCGGCTGAACGCGGCGGCGTGGGGGCGGGTCTGCCTCTATGCCGACCGGCTCAAAACGCGGTACGCGCGGGATATGCTTGCGGGGATGATCGCAAGCGCGCTGCTGATGCTGCTGGGCTATGCGGCGCTGGCGGGCGCGGCGTTCGCGCTGGCGAAATTCTCGATTGATCCGCTGTATGTGTTCACGGAGTGGGTGCCGGAGGTGCTGGTGGAGCTTTCCTCCATCGCCAAGCGCTTCTGGTCGCTGAACGACGCGAACGCGGCGGCGGTGCGCTATGTCAGCCGGAGCTGCTGCGTGCTGGAAACCGGGCGCGCGCTGCTGCGCTGGGGGCTGCTGGCGCTGCTGCTCGGCGCATGGATGAACGGCCTGCCGTTTTTCAGCAGGCGCGTGAAAATGCCGGAAATCAACCGGGAGCGGTGAGCGGCGTCAATCCGCCTGCGTCTCCGCGCTCCCCAGACCGTAGGCGCTGAAGATGTGCGTCAGCTCCTTTTTGCCGGGGAGGCCGAGCTTGCGCAGAATCCCCGTCTGCTGGTTGGAGATGGTCTTGCTGGAGGAATGAAGGCGGACGTCTTCGCCCAAAAGGTGGCGCAGAACGCTCCGCTCCGCGTCGGTCAGCGGCGCGAGCAGCGCGGAGCAGATCAAATGCGCCTGCGAGGTGACGCCCTGCGCGGTTTCGCGAATCATCGGGATGAGCACGGGAAAATTGCTCTTGAAGAGATAGGCCGAGGCGAAGGCATGTGTGCTGGCGCGGATCACCGTTTCAAAATCCTCGCGCGAGGTGAGGATGATGACGCGCGCGTCGGTTTGCAGGCGAATCTGCCGGGAGGCCTCCGCGCCGTCTATCGGCGAATGGGCGAGACACAGATCCATCAATACAATATCCGGTTGTTCCATGAGCGCGGTTTGCACCGCGCTTTTTCCGTCTGTGCAGCTCGTGCAAAGCTCGAAATCCGCCTCGCGGCGGAGCGCCTGTTCGATCAGATAGCGATAATCGAGGTCATCCTCGACCAGCATGATGCGGATGGTGCTCACGGTTTGCGCCTCCCTTGTGCGGCCAGCGGAAAAATCAGGGTAAAGGTGCAGCCCTTCCCGGGCGCGCTGCTGACGCGGATACTGCCCTCGTGCACATTCATCACGTTTTGGCAGTAATACAGCCCCAGACCGAAATTTTCGCCGGAGGTTTTGGTGGTGTAATACGGCTCGAAGATGCGCTTCTGCGCTGCCGGGGTCATGCCTGGGCCGTCGTCGCAGACGGAGATGGAGGCTTTGTGCGCGGTGCGGACATAGGAAAGCGTGATCCGGCCGGAGCCGCGCATGGCTTCGACGGCGTTGCCGACGAGGTTGGTCAGCGCCTCACGGACGTGCGACGGATCGCAGTACAGCGGCGCGTCGTCGCAGCGGTCGATTTCGATGCGCAGCGCGTCGGTGTGCGGCGTTTCGCGGATAATCTGCTCGAACAGCGCGCGGACGTCGCAGTCGCCGGGATTGAGAACCACGCGGCCGGTGTGCATCCTCGTTCGCTGGAGGAGCGCGCGCAGATGATCGACCGAGCCGCGGATGATTTGCAGCTCGCGGTTTTCGGGGAGCCGTTCATCCAGCAGCGCCACGCACCAGTCGATCTTGTTGAGGTCGTTTTTGAGCGCGTGGGCGACGTACTGTGTGTTGCGCTGCAACACCTCGCCGCTCCCGCTCCAATCGTAGGTTTCGCGCCGGAGACGCATGCCCCATATGCCCTCGCGAAACGCATGATAGAGGAGGAAGCACAGCGTAAACAGGACGACCGGCAGCTCGATCTGCCAGATTTTATCCAGATGGGGGATGCCCAGCGCGTGATAGGGGAACGCCGCGACGAGCCAGACCCACAGCGGCAGAAGCACGCTGACCGCCACGAGGCGGCGCTGCCGGTTGTGCCCGCCGTGGCGCTCCGCCCAGAGGGCGCGCAGCAGGATCAGCGTGGCGATGAGGCCGAACAGCACGTTGTACCCCGCGATGCTCAGGCAGAACACCGGGTCGCGCTGGAGCGACGCCACCCGATCGGGCGGAAAGCGGACGCTCAGGCAGACGGCCGGAAGCCAGACGACGACGCGCAGGAGCGGGAAGAAGCGGGTTTGGTTGAGCTGCGCGAAGTAAAACGCGAACATCATCACGCAGGGAATGGCCAGTAAATAGAAAGCCGCGCTCAGGACGGAATACATCAGCGACGCGCCCGCCTGCGTCCATATGCCGGAGGCAATCAGCGACGGGCCGAGGCCGTAATACAGATATTCCTTGAGCGCGCCGACGCTGAACATCATGCCGCCGGTGAAGCACCACTGGTTGAGCTGGTTGCGCGCGTCGGCCAGCAGAACCAGCGAAAAGGCCGCCCAAATCACAAGCGTGAACACAAGCAGATGCATTCCCGGAAGAGAAGCCCAATACGCGCTGACGCGGCTCAGAAAATCAAGCACGTTTTTTTCCTCCGTTTCCCTCATGCGAATTTCGACCCCAAATCAGACAAAGGCCGTTATTCTCGTTTCAGTATACCATCATTTGATGTATTTCGAAAGTTCTTTTCGATGAATTGGTAAAATTTGAAAATTTGGAAAAATCAATCGGGCAGCGCGGGTTCGGCCGCCTCGCCGTCCCGATAGAGGGAAAGATGCAGGTGCGCGCCGAGCTCGCTTTCCGCCGGGACGACCGCCATCACGTCGCCCAGCGGCTGGCCGCGCACGACGCTTTGACCGGCCTGCACGAGCGCGCAGGACAGCCCCGAATAGGTGCAGACCGCGCCGTCCGTCTGGCGAACGGCCACGTGCCAGCCCCAGAGATCATCCCGCACGCAGGAGAGCACCACGCCGTCGCGCATGCAGACGGCGGTTTCGCCGCTCGCCGCGCCCAAATCGACGGCGGGATGCGCCTGCCAGCAGTCAAGCGACGGCCAAAGCACGGGCTGCGCGGAAAAGCCGCGAAGCAGCCCGCCGGAAACGGGGCGAACCGCGCCCGCACCGGACGGAAGGCGGACGGGCGCGAGCGTCGGCAGCGGCGACGGGGTTGCGGTCGGCGCGGGGGAAGGGGAGGCGACCTCCGGCGCGGGAGCGGCGGCCTGCACGTTTTCCGCCTGACGGAGACGGTCGGTATACAGCGCCGTGCCGACGATGACGGCGATCATCGCGCCGAGCGTCACCCAATAGGCGTAATCCAGCAGCCATTCCCGCGCCTGACGCAGACGGTTTTTGAGAAAATCAAACACGGTCATCCCTCCCTTTTGAAAGAAGGATGACCGTGTGAAACGAAAAATATGCAGCGTTTTGCCGTCAATCGCGCTCGAACACCCGTGTGCCGACGCGAACGCCCCACGCGCGTCCGGCGCGAATCAAAAACTCCAGATGGCAGACGACCGTGTCCGGCGCATCCGGCTTGACGGCGAGGAAGCGCGCGCCGCCGCAGTAAACGAGGCGCAGATCCTCGCCGTCGCGCGTGCCGCGCAGATGGCTGCCGTCCTCCTCGCAGTGGATGCACAGGATGCTCGGCACGCCCTCGTGGCCGATATAGCGCCCGCGGATCATATGCGGCGCGCTGAAATCGCGGCCCGCGGGGGTGAACCAATCCATATTCGTGGCGAGCGGAAGCCCCATCACCGCGCAGAGCATGCCGTAGAGCAGCGCGTCCATATCCTCGTCGCCCTGATTGCAGAGCACCGCGAAGCCGTAGCCCTCGCCCAGCAGAAGACCGCCCTTGCTCGATACGCCGTGCAGCCCGCCCGCGTGTTCGCAGACGACGTGCCCCGCGAACTCGCGCTTGTTCAGCCCCATGCACATCGTCATCAGATGGGAAAGCGGATGATAGCGCCCGACCAGCAGATCGACCGCGTGCGCCGGAATCGCCTGCTTGCCTTCGTGCATGCCCATGTTGGCGATCATGCGATAATACGCCGCCATGTCGCGCGAGGTGGATTTGACCATCGCGCAGCCGCGGAACGGCGGCAGGACGCTCCAGCAGTCGTCGCAGGTGCGCCGGCCGTCCTCCACCTCGAACAGACTGGTGATGTTGCCGCCGGAGAGGGCGCGCGCGGCCTTAACGCCGTTATCCAGAATGGTGCGGGTCATGCCCAGCGGGTCGAAGATGCGCGCCTGCATGAACTGCTCGAGCGGAACGCCCGCCGCCTGATCGACGATGTAGGAGAGGATGGCGTAGCCCTCGTTGGAGTAGCTCATCACCTCGCCCGGCGCGCCGAGCGTGTTGTAGCCGCAGTGCGCGATATACGCGATGATCTGGTCGATCGTCTCCATCTTGTTGGGCGCGGTGCGCTTCATCTCGCGCAGCCAGTCGCTTTCGCTGCGCCCCTCGCTGTTCATGGCAATCGACCATTCCAGCGGCTCCATCGGGGGGATGCCCGCCGTGTGCATCGCCAGCGTGCGCACCGTCGCCGCCTCGCGCGGCTGACCGGCCAGCTCAAATTCCGGGAAGAAATCCGAAACCGGGGCGTTCAGGTCGAGCCTGCCCTCGCAGGCCAGAATACAGGCGCACAGCGCGGTCATCGACTTGCTCATCGAGGCGACGCCGAACAGGGTGTCGTTGTCCACCGGGCGGGTGAAGGCCCCGTCGCGGAAGCCGTAATTGAAGGCGTATTCAAGGCCGTCCGGCCCCATGATCGCGGCGCTTACGCCGGGAAGATCGCGGGCTTGGCAAAGCCCGGTCAGATATGCGTCAAGTTTGGAAGAATCAAACATGGTCTCCTCCTGCAAAAAAGGCGTGTACAAAGAGGGTTCTTTGAAAACAAGAAGATTATAGCACGATCGGCGGGAAGTTTCACGCTTTTTTTGACAGACCGAAAAAAACCGGGGCTTGCAATGGCGGAGGAAAAAAGGTAAACTGATAGTGATTTGTGCTTTTTCGATTGTAAATAAGCCAAGAACAAGTTCTGCGTAGTATGCGGGCGCGCAATGCGCCCCCGGATTGTAGGCAAAAAGCTATTCTCCCCCCGAAGGGGGGAGAATAGCCCTTTCTGCAAATGAAAGAATAGCTGAATTTCTTGATTTTGCGATTCAAGCCAAGTTTGCTTATGTCAACAAGCTGCGGGCGCGCGATGCGCGCCCCTACGGGTACGGCGGCGCGATAAAGCATCCTTTGAAATTATCCTGAAAGGAATCATCCTGAATGAACCAAAAGAAAGCGGGCGTGCTGCTCAGTTACGGGCAGACGATCCTCTCCACCCTGATTTCGCTCACCTATACGCCGGTGATGCTGCGGCTGCTGGGGCAGAGCGAATACGGCCTGTATACGCTGGTGAACGGCTTTGTCTCCAACCTGAGCCTGCTCTCCTTCGGCATGGGCAGCGCCTACATGCGCTATTATTCCCGCGCGGAGGCGCAGGACGGCGAGGACGGCGTGGCGCGGATCAACGGCATGTTTATGACGATCTTCTTCGCCATCAGCCTGCTGTGCCTGCTGACGGGCGGCGTGCTGGTCGCCAACGTCAAAAACATCTTCGCCGCGAAGCTGACGGCAAAGGAGCTGGATACCGCCAAGATCCTGATGGCGCTGCTGGTTGTCAACATCGCCGCGTCGTTCCCGGCGAGCGTGTTCTTTTCCTATATCACGGCGAAGGAGCGCTTCCTGTTCCAGCGGCTGGTCGGCATGCTGCGCACGGTGCTCAACCCGATTGTGATGCTGCCGCTGCTGCTGATGGGGTACGGCTCCATCGCGCTGGTGCTGGTTACGCTGATCCTGACCGCGATCAGCGACGCGGTGAGCATCTGGTACTGCGTCAAAAAGCTCCGCATGCGCATCACCTTCGGCAAGTTCGATTTCGGGCTGCTGCGCGACATGGCGGGCTTCTCGTTCTTCATCTTCCTCAACGAAATCATCAACCAGATCAACTGGACGGTGGATACGACGCTGCTGGGCATCATCAGCGGCACGGCGGCGACGGCGATTTACGGCGTGGGCGCGCAGATTAACCAGTATTACATGGCGCTGTCCACGTCGATCTCCGGCGTGTTCACCCCGCAGATCAACCGCATCGTTGCGCGCGGGGAGGGGGACGAGCAGCTCACGCGGCTGTTTACGCGCGTCGGGCGCATCCAGTTCATGCTGCTGATGCTCGTGCTGACGGGCTTCATCTTCGTCGGCATGCCGTTTATTCAGGCGTGGGGCGGCGCGGAATACGCCCCGGCCTATTGGGTTGCGCTGCTGCTCATCGGCCCGGTGACGGTGCCGCTGATTCAGAACATCGGCATTGAAATCCAGCGCGCGAAAAACATGCACCAGTTCCGCTCCAAGGTTTATTTCTGTATGGCCATCGGCAACGCCATCGTCAGCGTTCCGCTGGGCATGAAGTTCGGCGGGATCGGCTGCGCGCTGGGCACGGCGATTTCCATGATCGTCGGCAACGGCTTCATTATGAACTGGTATTATCAGGCGCACATCGGGCTGGACATGGTTTATTTCTGGAAACGGGTTCTCGGCATTGTTCCGGCGATGCTCCCGGCCATCGCGCTGGGCGTCGCGGCGGTCAGGCTGCACACGTTTACGGGGTATTCGGGCGTGCTGCTGTTCGCCGTGCCCTATGCGGCGGTCTACGCCGCGGGGCTGTACCGATTCGCGATGGACGAGAGCGAAAAGGACATGGTGCGCAGCGTGGTGAGAAAAATCCGCAGATGAGCGCGCCCATGCACAAAACCAGACACAAGGCGACGAATGGGGGAAAAGACGATGAAACAGCCTGTTTTGCTCTGCTATAACCTGACCGGTGAAAAAATGCAGAAGATTCGGCTGGCGGCGATGCGGCTTAAAATCCGCGTCCGCCCGGTGGAAAAGGCGGAATATGCCCAGACGATTGCGGCGCTCTGCGGCGCGGAGGACGCGCGCGAGGCGGCGTATACGGGCGCGGGCTTTGAGGATGAGATGCTGGTGATGGCGAATTTTCCGGCGGGGATGATGAACACGTTCCTCGGCCTGTTTCGCCGGATGGGCATCGCGCCCGTGGCGCTCAAGGCGATGCTCACGCCGACCAACGCGGCATGGGACAGCGAAAAGCTGCATGAGGAGCTCGCGGGCGAGCATCGCGCCATGACGAGCGGCGAAGGAAAGAGACATCAGGGGTAAAAGCAAGAGAAGCGTCCGTCTATCCCAAAGGGAAAGACAGGCGCTTCTTTCATGGACAATGAATGTATAGAAAAATGCATAACGAGCCACAACATGCGGAAATTCTGACGCATTAGAGATTTTGCAGGATATGCAGGCGACTTCAAGGCGGCTTTCGATATTGACGAAATACAGAATGTATGGTTTAATTTTTCTGTCGGTTCAAAACCGATAAGTGCGACAGAGGGCTTGACACCATTCTACCCCGGAATCCGGCCGGAAGGAGGTGAAAGCCATGCCGAATCTTCTCTTGTTGATTTCAGGCGCTTGCATCGTGGCCTATGTGCTGCGGGAAACGCTTTGTGACCTGCAAAAGAAAAAAGACGACCATGACCGGCATCATGATCGTCTGGGTAAGCAGGGCTAACTAAAGCAAAAGCCCTCTGCCGTATCTTTATGATAGCACCTTTGCGACCCGATGTCAACGTGCAGGGCGTTTTTTTAGGCGAACATCATCTTGTTCAGCCAGCATTTTACAGAAGGAGAACAATCATGCAAAACAAGCAAACGCTTTCAAAGCCGCTGGTGGTGATGCTGCTGGCCGGTCTGTGCTGCCTGCTCTGGGGCAGCGCGATTCCGTTTATCAATTTGGGCTATCGCTATTTCGGCGTGTCCGCAGGCGACACGGCGACGCAGATTCTCTTCGGCGGCTGCCGCTTCTTTCTGGCGGGCTTTCTGACGATTCTGTTTGAAAGCGTCGCGCGAAAGTCGCCCGCGTTTCCGAAGAGGACGAGCTGGGGCAACGTGGTGAAGCTCTCTCTGGCGCAGACGATCATTCAATACGTGTTCTTTTACATCGGCGTGGCGCACACGGCGAGCGCGAAGGGCGCGATCATTCAGGGGCTTCAGGCGTTTACGTCGATTTTGATTGCCTGCTTCATCTTCCGCACGGAGCGGATGAACGCGCTCAAGTGGATCGGCGGGCTGATCGGCGTGGCGGGCGTGGTCGTCGTCAACTGGACGAAGGACGGCTTTGGCGGCGGGGTTCGCCTGATCGGCGAGGGATTTGTCATCATTTCGATGGTCGCCTCGGCGTGCAGCACGGGGCTGATTAAGAAATTCGGCCAGTTTGACAGCCCGGTGGTTATGAGCGGCTGGCAGTTCATGCTCGGCGGCGCGGTGATGGCGCTCGGCGGCTTTGCGGCGGGCGGGCGGCTCGTTTCCGATAACCCGATGGCTTACGTCGTGCTGCTGTATCTGGCGCTGCTCTCGGCGGTGGCGTATTCGCTTTGGGCGGTGCTGCTGCGGGTGAATCCGGTTTCCCGCGTGGCGGTCTACACGTTCCTGCAACCGATTTTCGGCGTGATTCTGTCGCTGCTGCTGGTGGATCGAAACAGCGACGCGCCGCTTCTGCGCTACGCGGCGGCGCTGGCGATGATCTGCGTGAGCATCGCGGTGGTCAACCGCGGGCAGCGGCAGGAGGAGGCCAAAATTTTGGGATCGGCGTCAAGCGAAAAGGCTTGACATGGCGAGGGCGATATGATACAATAACCGAGCTGTCAAGGAAAGACGCTTGACACGGGAGGTGCCTGTGGCGGATCGGATTGAAATCGGCTGGCTGTTCGATTTTTACGGGCCGTTGCTCACCGAGCGGCAGCGGAAGCTGCTCGCCTTATACTGCAACGAGGATTTCTCCCTTTCGGAAATCGCCGCCCGAGAAGGCATTTCCAGACAGGGGGTTTACGACGCGGTTCACCGCGCGGCGTGTCAGCTTGAGGATTACGAACGGCAGCTTGGGCTGCTCAGGCGGTATCAAAGCATGACGCAGGGCCTTGAGGAAGGGCTCTCCGCCCTGGAAAGCGGGCAGACGCAGCGCGCAAAGGAGATTCTGGAGCGGCTGCTTTCACAAGAGGAGGAGTAAGATGGCCTTTGAAGGATTGACTCAGCGCTTGCAGCAGGCGTTCGGCAAGGTGCGCGGCAAGGGCAGCCTGACCGAGGAGGACGTCAAGCTGGTGATGCGCGAGGTGCGCATGGCCTTGCTGGAGGCCGACGTCAACTATAAGGTTGTCAAGGACTTCGTGAAAAAGGCCACCGAGCGCTGCATCGGGCAGGAAACCCAAAGCGGCCTGAGCACCCAGCAGCAGGTCGTCAAGATCGTCAATGAAGAGCTGACGGAATTGATGGGCGGCTCGAACGCGAGGCTGCAATACAGCTCGTCCCCGATTTCGGTGTTTATGCTCTGCGGCTTGCAGGGCGCGGGCAAAACGACGATGTCCGCCAAGCTGGCGAACTGGCTGAAAAAGGACGGCAAGCGTCCGCTGCTGGTCGGCTGCGATATCTATCGCCCGGCGGCCATCAAGCAGCTTCAGGTCGTCGGCGGTCAGGTCGGCGTGCCGGTGTATGAGCACGGTACGCAGGACCCGGTCAAGACCGCGCTGGAGGCGGTCGAATACGCCCGCCAGCATCAGCGCGACGTGGTGATTCTGGATACCGCCGGCCGCCTGCACATCGACGAGGCGCTGATGGAGGAGCTTCACAGAATCTGCGAGGCCGTCCATCCGAGCGAAATCCTGCTGACCATCGACGCGATGACCGGTCAGGACGCGGTCAACGTCGCCAACACGTTCAACGAGAAGCTGGAAATCACCGGCGTGATCCTCACCAAGCTGGACGGCGATACCCGCGGCGGCGCGGCGCTCTCCGTGCGCGCGGTGACGGGTAAGCCGATCAAGTTCGCGGGTACGGGCGAAAAGCTGACCGATCTGGAAGCGTTCCACCCGGAGCGCATGGCTTCCCGTATTCTCGGCATGGGCGACGTGATGACGCTCATCGAGAAGGCGCAGGAGAACATCGACATCGACCCCGAAGAGGCCGGCGATCTGGCCAGAAGGATGAAGAACGCCGACTTCACGCTCGACGATTTCCTCAGCCAGATGCAGCAGATCAAGAAGATGGGCCCGCTTTCCGGCATCCTCAAGATGCTGCCGGGCATGGGCGCCATCGGCGATATCGACATTCCGGACGACGCCATGAAGAAGCCGGAGGCCATCATCCGCTCCATGACGCCCAAGGAGCGCAGGCGTCCCGAAATCCTCAACGCCAGCCGCCGCCGCAGAATCGCGGCGGGCAGCGGCACGACGGTGCAGGACGTCAACCAGCTCATCCGCCAATTCGAGGAGATGAAGAAGCAGATGAAGATGGTTATGAACCAGTCGCGCGGCAAGAAGGGGCGTTTCCGCTTCCCGCCGATGCGCTGAACCCAAGGAAGCCGACAATCATTTGATTGAGGTTATAAATCATTCAACCTTTCATGAGTTTTAAGGAGGAACACCACAATGGTTAAGATTCGTCTGAAGAGAATGGGCATGAAGAAGAAGCCGTTTTACCGTGTTGTCGTCGCCGACGAGCGCGCGTCCCGCGATGGCCGCTTCATCGACGAGCTGGGCTACTACAACCCGGTTTCCAACCCGGTTGAGCTGAAGATCGACGCGGAGAAGGCGCAGCAGTGGATCAAGAACGGCGCTCAGCCGACCGATACCGTCCGCGCGCTGCTCAAGAAGAGCGGCGCCATCGCCTAATCGCGACGTAATCGGGCGAAGCCCGGAAAGGCAGGCCTGACAATGGAAGAACTGGTTCGCTACATCGCCTCGACGCTGGTGGATCACCCGGAGCAGGTTCAGGTGAAAACCGTGGACAACCCCGAATCCGTCATCATCGAGCTGAGCGTCGGCCCGGATGATATGGGCAAGGTGATCGGCAAACAGGGCCGCATCGCCAAATCCATCCGTTCCGTGGTCAAGGCGGCAACCGCGCGCAGCGAGAAGCCCGTTTTTGTCGAGATTCTCTAAGCGCTGCAAGGCAAGGCCGAAGAAAACCATACCATGCCGCGCAGCGATGCGCGGCATGTTGTGTTTTAAGGAGGAAAAGCGGATGCAGCAGGAATATCTGCAAATCGGCGAAATCGTGCGCCCGCAGGGGATTCGCGGCGAGGTGAAACTGCGTGCGATGACAGAGGACATGAGCCGTTACGCGCGGCTGGAAAGCGTGTTCCTGAAAAAGAACGGGCGGATGGAAGAAAAAAAGGTGCTCAAGGGGCGCAGCTACGACGGCTTTGCGTTTTTGCAGCTGGAGGGCGTGAGCGACCGCGACGCGGCGGAGGTGCTGCGCGGGGCGGAGGTCTACGTCGATCGCCGGCACGCCATCAAGCTCGGCGCGGATGAAAACTTCGTCTGCGAATTGATCGGCCTTCGGGCGGTGGATGAGACGGGCGAAACCATCGGCACACTGCGCGACGTGCTCAAGCCGAACGCGGTCTGCGACGTGTATGTGTTCAATACGCCGCGCGGCGAATTGATGATTCCGGCGCTCAAGCGCGTGGTGAAAACGGTGGATGTGGACGCGGGCGTGATGACGCTGGACAGCGCCGCGCTGGCCGAGGTCGCCGTTTGGGAAGACGAACCGGCCGAGCGCGACGAATAATTTTTTGCGTCCGACGGGAAGAAAACAGGCCGCTGAATCGTCTGCTTCGCAGGAGGACAAGATGAAACACAAAATATTCGCTTTTTTGGCGCTGCTGCTCACGCTCGCGGCTGCCTGCGCGGGCGCGCAGCAGCGCCCGAGCGTCGGCTGCTTTTCGCCCGGCCTCGCGCGGGTGAGCGAAAAGATGAAGGAAAACCCGACCGTCAGCGCGGACGTGACGCTGACGGTGGAAAACGCATTTTACGCGCGCAACCTGTCCGTGCTGAAAAAGATGCTGGAGGGCACGACGCTGCGCGTTTGGGGCGACGACGCGCGCGGCGGCCTGACGCTTGAGCGCGGCGGCGAAACGCTGATGCAGGCCGACGTCGCGCAGGACGGGCGGATCAGCGTGGACGGCCATCCCCTTGAAACCGGGATTTCCGTGCCGGACGAGGCGCAGGCAGATTGGAACGCGCTGGCCGAGCGGCTGCAAACCACGCCGATTTTGGAGCGCGTGCCGCTGAGCGCCGTTGAAGCATGGCTGAAAGGGTTAAAGGCGGGCGACGTTCTCGGCTTCGGCGCGACGGCGGCCGATGCGTTTGACGTGAAGCGGACGATGAGCGACGACGGCGAACGGCTGACCAAGCTGAACGTCGAAGGGGCGCTCACGATCGAGGGCGAAACGTGGACGGTCAGCGGCTATCTGCGCCAGCCGGGCGGCAGAGCGCCGAAGGACACCTTTGAACTGACTTTCCGAAAGGACGATAAAAACGTCGTCGAGCTGGTTTACAGCGCGCTGCGTCAGGACAAGGTCGAGCAGAAAGACCGGAAGGGTCAAACGAGCGTCGCCACGACGCTCAAGGCCAGCGGCAAGCTGGAGGGCTATTCGGTTTACATGATGCTCAAGGTGAACCAGAGAAACGACTGGACGGCGGACGGGGAGACGCTGAACGAGAAGATCACCGTTTCCGTCAACATGACGCAGAAGGACAACCGGCCGGGCAAAAACATGCAGGGGCTGAACCGGATCGACGCGGAGGGGAAAAACGTGATCCGCGTGACGACCGGGGAAGCGACGGCGGACGCGCTTGACTGCGAGGTAACCGGCAAGCTGATGCTGAACGAGAACACGTTTTTGCAGGGCGGCGCGAGCATGCGCGTGACCATCGGCGGCGAAACGCCGGACGTCGCGCAGGCGAATGGCGACGCGGAGCCGTGGACGCTTGAAGAGGCCGTTCGGGCGCTGAGCAGGCGGCTGTACCGGCAACTGGACGAACAGACGAAAAAGAGCATATCGGACGGTTTGTGAGAAAAAACAAGGAGGCAACCTATGAGCTTGAAAAACAAAGTGACGGCTTTCGGCCTGAGCGCCGCGATGCTGCTGTCTCCCGCCGCGTCTCTGGCGGAGAGCAACTATGCGGCGGGCGAGCTGACGACGACCGCAATTTCCGACAGCTATGTGGCGGGCAATCAGCTCAACCTCAGCGCGGGCTTCCGGCTGAAGCTGGGCGACGTCGTCAAGAGCCTGAGCGACGAAAAGCTGGAAAAGAAGCTGAACGCGGTCGTTTCGCTGATGGAAGCGACCGAGCTGCACATGTCGTTTTACGATGATTTCGGCACGGCGCGCATCCACGCGGAGATCGAAACCGACGGCCTGACGATTTTCAGCGCGGACGCGCTGGCATACGCCAACGGCTCGGTGCAGATGATGACCAACCTGACCGGCAAGCTCGTGCTCGCGCTGCCGGAGGGCGCGCTGGCCTCGGCCCCGACGAGTTTTGAGGGGCTGCTTTCCGGTGTGGCGGGCAAGAGCGCTGACGACCCGGATTTCGACGATTACCCGGCGATGGAGCGCCTGCGCATCACCGCTTCCGACGTGGGGGTGCTGATGCTGAGCCATCTGCTCGGCTGGGTCTCCGGCACGCAGATGGACACCGGCGAATTGTACGTCTTTGACGACACGTATCTGGATGCGACCGAGACGCGCGACGCGGTGGCGCAGCGCATGGTCGGCACCATCGACGCGGACAAGTTCAACACGCTGTTTTGGAACATCTCCGCGACGATCTGCGAGACGCAGGGCAAGTTCCAGCAGGCGCTCGCCGACGTGCTGGCCGAAAACGGCGTGACCCGCTATCAGGCGCGGCAGGTGATCGACAGCATCTTCAAGGACGAGGAGATCGACCCGGCGGTGGATTACGTGCAGCCGTCTCACGCCGTTGCGGACGACGGCGCGCTGTGCACCTACAACGACGTTTCCTACTTCTTCAAGAAGCTGGTCAAATACACCAACAACGCCTGGGAATACAGCACGGACAACGTGCTCAAGATGATCGTCAGCTACGACGACTTCGGCGAGACGGTGGGCTTTGACGCGGAGCTGCCGCAGTTCACCGAGGTTCTGCCGTATGAGGGCGCGTTCACCTACTCCGTCAAGCACGACGAAAACGAGCAGCCGATCGTCACCAGCCACGGCGAATTGCAGCTTTTGAACGATCAGCGGCTCGTCGGCGACGTGAAAATGAAGGACGGGCTGGACGTGAACGGTGTGAAGGACAGCAGCCTGAACGGCTATCTCGATTTGAAGGACACCAAGGCCGATACCGCGATGGGGCTGGGCGTGAACAGCGTGTCGCATTTCGTGGTCGAGCCGGATGACGACGGCGCGGACGTGGAGCATTTCACCGGCAGCGTCGCCCTGAGCTACCGCGACAACGGCGAGGACGAATATAGCCTGATCGCCGCCGTCGAGGGGAACACGAAGACCGACGGCGACGCTTTCGCCACGCTGGCCGACGTTTCGCTGACGCTGACGGATATCTTCAAGCTCGGCGCGAATGTGACGCTCGAACAGGCGGACTATGAGGAAATCGAGTTTGCGGGCGGTCAGGCCATCGACATGACCCAGCTCACCGACGCGCAGCTCGACCAGATTCAAAACGGGGTGATGCAGCAGGCCGCGAAGCTCTCCGCATCGCTGGTGATGCATCCGGGCGTGCTGGCCAACCTGCTGACGCTTGTAGGCGACTGAGCGCGTTTTGTTTGAAAGAAGGCGATTCCATTGGCGCTTGACATGAACTCGAACGATTTGACGATTCGCGAAATGTGCCGACTGGGTCGGGACGTGCTGGAAAACCGGGATATGCAGGCTTTGCGCACGTTCCCGCAGCACGGCACGGTCTCGCGGTACGAGCACTGTCTGGCGGTGTGCTACATCGCGCTGCGGCTGGCGGATAAATGGCGCGTGCGCGTGGACAGAAGGAGCATGGTGCGCGGCGCGCTGCTGCACGATTTCTTCATGTATAACTGGAACGATCCGGCCAGCATGCGGCCGCTGCACGGCTTCACCCACGCGCGGGAAGCGCTCAGCAACGCGCAGAAGCAGTTTGAATTGAACGAGATCGAGCGCGACGTGATCAAAAAGCACATGTTCCCGCTCAACATCGCGCTGCCCAGATACCGGGAAACGGCGCTGGTCAGCGCGGCGGACAAGATCAGCGCGGTGATGGAGCTTTTGCACAGCGCCAGAGCCCTGCGGATTCTCAGAAGATGCAGAGCCGTGGGATTGTGACAACTGAAAAAGGCTGATGACCTCGGCGGCGTCGATTCGCCGCGGGGCGTCAGCCTTTTTCGTATGGAAAACGGCGCAAAATCGCCCGCGCAAGCAGCCGACTGAGCCAAAAATAAGCTGGTCTTTCCGCGCGCGATGGGGTATAATGAACGTAAGACGGACAGGAGGAAACGGATGATGAGCATATCGCCCGAAAAGCTCGCCAGCGCCATGGCGCTGCGAACCATCAGCCACGCGGGAAAGGAAAAGCAGCCCTGCATCAGGATGGCCGACCTTTGCAGACCCGGCCTGCAATTCGCGGGGTATTTCGACATCTTTGCGTTCGAAAGGCCGCAGGTCATCGGCAAAACCGAGATGGCCTATCTGGATAACCTGCCGGAGGACGTGCGCTGCGAACGGCTCGAGCGCTATTTTTCGTATGACATCCCCTGCATCATCATCGCCCGAAAGATGAAGTGCCCGCCGGAGCTGCTCAGGCAGGCGCGCAAAAACGGCGTGCCCGTGTACGGATCGGACGAGGAGACGAGCCTCTTTTCGGCGAAGGCCATCACCTATTTGAGCGAGGCGCTCGCCCCGAGGCAGACCTGTCACGGCGTGCTGCTGGATGTGTTCGGCGTGGGGCTGATGATTACCGGCGAAAGCGGCGTGGGCAAGAGCGAGTGCGCGCTGGAGCTCATCAAGCACGGCCATCAGCTCGTCGCCGACGACGTGGTGGATATCTCCCGCGTGGGGCGCGCGCTGTTCGGCGAATCGCCGGAGATGGTGCGCGACTTCATGGAGCTGCGCGGCGTGGGCATTGTGGATATCAAGGCGATTTTCGGCATCGGCTCGATTGTGCGGCGCTCGCGCATTGATCTGGTGATCCATTTGGAGTTTTGGCAGGAGGGCAAGGATTACGACCGCCTGGGCAACAAGGAAAAGACGATGGAGATTTTGGGCGTGGAGCTGCCGCTGATCGAGCTGCCCGTGCGCCCCGGCCGGAGTCTGGCGATGGTGGTGGAAATCGCGGCGCGGAACTGGCGGCTGAAGGCGGAGGGCTACGACGCGGTCGCCGAGCTGGACCGCAGGCTCAAAAAGCATTACACCCATCAGGAATAAATCCCTTTCCGGGCGCGCGCGGCTCTGACCGGCCGGGGCGCGGCGGGGGAATTGAATAAGAGGAGGACACGTTATGCTGTACATCGGTGTGGATTTGGGCGGAACGGGCATTAAGGCGGGCGTTGTGAACGAACGCGGCGAGATTCTATCCAAGGGCTCGACCCCGACGATGAAGGAGCGCCCGTATCAGGCGATCATCCGCGATATCGCGGCGCTGTGCGAGGATGTGGCGAAGCAGGCGAACGTCGCGATGGCGGATGTTGCGGCCATCGGCGTGGGCGTGCCGGGTATATGCGACCCCAAGACGGGAATCATCCCGTTTTGCACCAACCTCGGCTGGCACGAGGTTCCGTTTGTGGCGGAGATGGGCAAGTATCTGCCGAACCGGGTTGTCGTCGATAACGACGCGACGGTGGCGGGCTACGCCGAATCCATCGCGGGCGTGAGCAAGGGCACGAAATCGAGCGTGTTTATCACGCTGGGCACGGGCGTGGGCGGCGGCATCGTCATCAACGGCAGGCCGTATTCCGGCGTGCACGGCATCGGTTCGGAAATCGGCCACATGATTATCAAGATGGACGGCGAGCCGTGCACCTGCGGCAACAAGGGCTGCTTTGAGCGCTATGCTTCCGCGACGGCCATCATCCGCGAGGCCAAGCGCGCGGTGGAGAAGCACCCGGAGAGCGCGATTCTCGCGCGCTGCGGCGGCGACGCGGAGAAGATCAACGCGAAAATCGTCATCGACTGCGCCAAGGCGGGCGACGAGACCGCCAAGCAGGTGTTTGATGAATACGTCAAGGGGCTGGCGCACGGCATTGTGAGCCTGTTCAACGTGCTCGACCCGGAGGTGATCGTGCTGGGCGGCGGCGTATCCATGGCGGGCGAATATCTGCTCGACGCGGTGCGCGAGGCGGTGCGGCCGCTGGTGTTTTTCAAAACCCTGCCGTACCCGAGCATTCAGCTTGCGCAGCTCGGCGCGGACGCGGGCATCATCGGCGCGGCGCTGCTGGGGCGCGAATGACGGAGGACTCCTCAAGCAAATTAAAACGCGGGCGTGTCATGTGCGCCCGCGTTTTTGTGTAGAGTTTATTTTGTTATTTTTCGTAATTCTTCCTTTTGCCCGCCATCATCGTGCAGATGGCCGCGCCGCTGACGAGCAGAAGCGCCGCCCACAAGGCGAGGTTGGAATCATCGCCCGTCTGAGGAAGCTGCACGGCCATTTTAACAGGCTTTTTCTCCAGCGCGGTTATCGCATCTTCGATGGCCTTTGCCATCGCGTCAACATCGGCCTGTTCTGTAAGCGGCTTACCGCGAACGACGGCGTTGACGGCGGCATCGACAGCGGAGAAGTCCTTGTATTCGTCCTTGTTCAGCGCGTCCGCCTTGGCGATGGCCACGTCAACCGCGCTGTAATCCGCGCCCTTGTATTGCAGCGCGGCAATCGCGTCTTCAATGGCCTTTGCCATCGCGTCAACTTCGGCCTGTTCCGAAAGCGGCTTGCCGCGAACGACGGCTCTAACGGCGGCTTCAACAGCGGAGAAATCCTTGTATTCGTCTCGGTTCAGCTTGTCCGCCTTGGCGATGGCCGCGTCAACCGCGCTGTAATCCGCGTCCTTGTATTGCAGCGCGGCTATCGCGTCTTCGATAGCCTTTGCCATCGCGTCAACTTTGGCCTGTTCCGAAAGCGGCTTGCCGCGAACGACGGCGTTGACGGCGGCTTCGACAGCGGAGAAGTCCTTGTATTCGTCCCTGTTCAGCGCTTTCGCCTTGGCGATGGCCGCGTCAACTGCGCTGTAATCCGCGGGTTTGCTAGACAACGAGGGAGAACCACCGTGCTGCACAAATGCGTCGCCCAGCAGCTTTGCCACGGTTCCGTTTTCAAATTCTTCTGCCGTCTTTTGCTCGGCACCTTCCGCGTTTTCTGTCGTTCCACATTCTCCGTAGAAGCAGTTTTGGGTGATGATCTTGCTCTGGTAGTGAGCAGACGGATTTCCCCATAGATTGCCCGCAAAAACGCCGATAGATTGGTGTGACGCAGACGTTCCATCAGTGGACAGCGTAGCGCGATATACAAAACAATTTTCAGCGGTCGGCTTTTCATTTGTTATTTGACCGGCAAAGCCACCCGCAAAACTTGAACCCTGCGAATCCCCAGTAGTAGCTGTCACCGTGCACTTGGCTGCATAACAATTTATAAATGTAGACGGGGTGGTTATACCAGCGTTGTCATCGTCTACTTCACCCACAAAACCGCCGCCGTAAGCCATGCTCGTGACATGGTTGTTTTCGGCGGCACAGTTTTCAAATTGACCGCCAGCGGAGTAGCCCGCGATGCTTCCGGCACAGTTATTGTTGCTGTTGCGCCTGCTTTCCAACGAGGAACCGGTAACCGAGCAGTTTTTGATGGACGCGCCATAGCACATGCCCGTAATGCCGCCCACAAAACTGTAATCGTTTTTTCCGGTTGCCACGAATGTGGCGGCTTTGACGTGCAGATTTTGAACGGAACCAAAGATGACCCATCCAAATATTCCTGCGGTTGAAGAGTAATTACCTTCTGTATCAATGTCTGCTTTTCCTTCGGAATATGCGTTTGCGATGATGTGCCCGTCACCGTCGTAATTGCCTGAAAAGCATGTGCCGCCGGAATAGCCGATTGGTTCCCATTTAACGCCTGTCAGGTCGATGTCGGCGGTCTGCTTAAAATAATAGCCATCGCAGTTATTATAGTTCGTCGCCGCGTCGCCGGAGTTCAGAAATTCTGCCAGAGCGATCAGATCTTCGCGCGAGGTAATCAGCCACGGGTCTTTCTCTGTACCGTTCCCGCCTCCAAAATTATACCCCCCCCGGCAAATGCAGTTACCGGAACGAGCGCCGCCGCGAGGCACAACGCCAGAAGAAAAACCAGAATCCTTCTTTTCATTTTCATTCCTCCCAAGTGTTTTTCCGCCCGCTGACAGCTTCCACCGGCGGCGGGCGCATCAAAGGCACACCATCAAAACCAAATAAACCACCCGATAAGTATAGCACAAAGCGACTGAAAATCAAGTGATCACTCAAAAACAATTCCATTTCTTTTTGCAAAAATTTTTCGAAAAATAAAAAACCGCGCCCGGCGCGGTGAATGGAGCGGAATTTTGAGGTTACGCCTCGTGCCCCGGCATGTTGAACGGCACATTCAGCTTGTCGCAGACGATGCGGCCGAAATCCTCCATATAGCGGGTCAGATACATGCCCTTGCGGTAGCAGAAGAAGAAATGGCGCTCGTAATCGTTGTTCTTGATGGGGTGGCACTGAACGCGGTATTTCAGCTCCATCGAATTGACGACGTAGACGTGGGGGATGAGCATGACGGCGTTGGCGCGCGCGGCGACGTGCTTGGCGGCCTCCATGTTGTCGGTTTCCAGAATGACGTTGGGCTTGAAATTGCAGCGCTCAAAGAGCCTGTCCTGAATGGTGCGGACGCTGTGGCTTTCCGTCATGCAGACGAATTTTTCGCCCATCGCGTCCTTGATGTCGATGGGCTGGCCATCCTCAAAGCGGTGCGCCAGCTCGGTGGAGCGCGCGGCCATCAGCACGACCTGCTCGTTTTCGATGAGCACATAGTTGAGGCGGTTGGGCTTGACGGCGGTGGTAATCAGCCCCAGATCGCACTGACCTTCGGCGGTGAGCCGCTCGAGGGTGTCGCTGCCGTATTCCAGCAGCTCAATTTTGACGTAGGGGTAGCGCTTGATGAACTCAGGGATAATCAGGGGCAGGAGCTGGATGCCGCGCTGGCTGGAAATGCCCACGCGCATGCGGCCGTGCACCTCTTTCTTGGTTTCGGCGATTTCCGCGTGGAGGTTGCGGTCGATATCCAAAATGGCCTGCGCCGCCTCGACGTAGCGCTGCCCGGCGTGCGTCAGGGAGATGGGATCGGTGGAGCGGTCGAAGATGGGCGCGCCCAGATCCTGTTCGATGAGCTTGATCGTCTGCGAAAGCGCGGGCTGAGAGACGAACAGCTTTTTGCTCGCCGCGGTGATAGAGCCCTCGGTCAGGACGGTCAGCACGTAGTTGATATGCTTAAAATTCAAGAAAATCCCCCCGCGGTCGATCTGATATGTACCCAGTTTTCTGGACACCGGTTCAAAATTGAATAATTAAGATTCCATCATGGATGCTTCCCTGAACTTGGAGGGAGGCATCCATTTTGTTTTAGCTTGGATTCTGCTGTTATTATAATAGTCAATATACTCGGCAATGGCCTTTGAAAAGGCTTCAAAGGAGTGATAATTCTTCTCAAATCCATAGAACATTTCATTTTTCAGTCTGCCGAAGAAGGTTTCCATAATGCAATTGTCATAGCAGTTACCCTTTCGGGACATGGATTGAATGATTCCGTGCTTCTGAAGTTCACCACGGTAGAATGCGTGCTGGTACTGCCAGCCCTGATCCGAGTGCATGACCAGAC
>UQNM01000020.1 GCA_900542395.1 uncultured Eubacteriales bacterium | reverse complement strand
CTCGTATGGGTAAAAAAATTCACTCGTGTATTTTGTATTCAGATTATGCTCATCTCTTGGCGAAGAATAGTTTGCATCAAAGTCAACCTGTTCAAAATCATCGAGGTCTAATGCCTTTGCTTCTCCTATTATCCCCTCTTCTGAAAGTAAATTTTGTTCTGCATATACTGAACACCATCCATCTTCTCCGATTTTCTCCAGCATAGTTCCATCTCTGGTTAAGCGCTGCTCGTATACCGCATAGTAGGGTTCAACCAAAAAAACAGGAAATTCATCAACTTCCGGCACAATAATCGGCACATCCACCTCAATCGTCCGCCCATGCGCTTCATAGGTCTGCGTCCACCGCCCCATAGTTTCAACCTGCTGGCGAAGCTCCGAAATGGAAGCCATGTCGCCGCTTGCCAATGCCAGCGTCGGCATCAAAAGTAGCGCCCCCATCATCCCCGCGAATCTTTTCATCCTCGTCCCTCCTTATTGGCGCAATACCGGTTTCACTCATTTATATTTACATTCCTTTGTAGGTTTCATTCTATCGACCACTTCTCCCGTAATAGCATCAACTCCAACGAGTGCATGGTGAGACCCTGTTCTGAAATCTCCATTCTCTGCATATTCGCTTTCCGCCTCATCTGGTTTTTTTACATATTCACATTCAAAAATCCACATCGGATAAAGAATTGTCGAAATGTCTTTTTTGTTTTCGTAACAGACATACCCCAGTTTCAAAGAATAGACATTTCTGATTCTTCCTGCATATATTTCCTTTTCGATGCTTTCGATTGCTTTTTCCATTGAAACTACTTTTTCTTCGTAAAGCGTATCCCTTTTTTCAAGCATCATCATATATCCATTAAATGACGTTCTATTCATTATTTCAAAATACCAATGCATTGTCGAACCAGAATTCCATTTTTCATTTGGATATATTTTATTTTCAGCTCTTTCATACATATCATAAAGATCCGTCCACCTTCCAAGTATCGGAATGTTGTTTATTTTCTGTGAAAAATATATTTCATATGTCCCGCTTTGATAAGTATCAACGTCTTTGCCGTTTTTCCTCGCCCGGTCATTGACTGTAACATAGTCAATTTCATAATCTGAATCTTGACTGTCATAATAGTACTCTATAATTTTACCCAAATAATCTTCCGCCTCTTTAAGCGATACATTATTATTCTCCGCGTAAATGTCCTGCGGATTGATTTCATTTGGATAATATGATACTCCGTCTCTCCATAGCTGTCTTCCATTTCCATATTTTCTAAGCTCGCAAGGGCTTCTGTCATATAATATTGTAATGAATGTATCCTCTGACAGCAGATATGAAACCGGCCAACTTTCTTCCCCTTCCGTTAGCGTTTCTATCATTTCGCTGTCTTTGCAAAAATCGGCGTCATCCGACCATTTTGTTTTCTCTACTTCCCTTTCATTTACTTTTTGGGGTTCTGCCCTTATGATTTCAATTTTATCCATCCCCATATCATCAACAGGTATATTGATTGATATTTTCCTTCCGTATGCTTCATAGTCCTGTTTCCAAATCTTCGTTTCCGCCTTCGAATGACACACATAGAAAGAGCAAAGAGCGGACAGCGCAAAAACGCACATCGTCATTTTCGTTTTCATTTTGTTTTCCTCCATTCATTCAAATCCGTCCATTGCCGAAACCGTCTTTCCTGCAATGGTTTCACCTTCCTCGTTTCTAAATCCAATGGTTATATGTTGAAACAGTTCCAATTAGATTGATTGAAAATCCCAATGCAAAAAGCGGATTGTTTAACCATTCTGCTTTCCCAACGCCCTGTTTATACGTTATAAGCCCATAAAACACGTATGGCAACATGTCAACAATATATCTGTTTCCAAATTGATACCCTCCCATGGTTTTATGGCAACAAACAATCATCAGGTGTACGCATGTGGTTGCCGGAACAATGATTAAATTCAATCCGCATGCCTTTCGTTTCCGAGTCAGCGCATAAAGCCACGTGACCATAAATGAAACGATTATCGGATCAATCAGCCAAAACGCCATGCAATCATATGTGTCATAAATCAGCATTCCATGCTCTCCGCCGGTTTGGGGCAGTCTGAAAAGCTGCTTAAAGTTTTTCGTCGCATAGTTCAAGCTGAATTGGCCTTCGGTTGAACGTACAAATTCCGGCAAATGGGTATGTCCAAATTCAAACGGATTATCAAATCGGGCTGCATTCAGCATCAAATAAAATCCGATTATCATACATGCCGGAATTAGCCGATATCCTTTTCGCATCCACGTTTTTACACTTGCTTTTTCTGTCCCCAGCATAAGAATCAGGGGGATATATACAACAACCATCGGCCTGCATCCAAAGGCACAAGCCAAAAATGCAAACGCTCTCCCAATATGTTTGTTCGCTGCATAGAAAAGAGACATTAACGAAAACGTAAAGCACATCGTCTGAGCCATGTACCAGACCCACCCGCCTTGCAGCGCAATAAACAGATAGCCATTGCCTAAAAACAGAAATAAGACATATTGCTCCGCCATTTCATACGTTCCCGTTATTGCACGGTAAAGACGAATCGCGTATATGATTCCGATCATCGAAAAGCCAAGTGATATCCAGTGATCGGGCGTATTCGTCCCCAATACCGCGGCAAACGGAAGCAAAACCAGCGATGGAAACGGCGGGAAACTCACATAATACTTTCCCTCATAAATCGCCAACTCCAGCCACGGATAATCCTTTCCCAAATCCAGCCGCCCATTCAGCCATGCGCACGCCTGCAATGCGTATGAGCGATATGGGTTTTCTTCTGTCGCCCAATGCCCCGTAAAAGATGCGGTTACCCATAGCACAATAAGGAATGCCAAATGACAAATGACATATCTCCATTCCAGCTTGAGACGGTCTCCTGTTTTCCATTTGTTGAACGCCATTTTATGTCAGCGCCCCCATCATCCCCGCAAATCTTTTCATTCTCGTCCCTCCTTCTTGCCTTGTCCATCGCCCATCGGGTTCCCTGTTTCACTTACCTAGACGTAAAAAAACGCGAAAATTCACACCCATTCGGCCGTTCTTTCCAAAATTTTTTAGTTCTTCCGAATCACCCCATCGCCAGCCCAACCCCGCCTCATTCTTTTAAGTTTCGCCCCGCTCCCCGCGCGCCGCCGCCCATCCAAGCGCCATGGTTACCCCAAAGTGCCTACTCCCATTTTTTCCCGCATTTATGCTATAATGAATTATCTTTTTTCAGGAGGACGCTCACCCATGAAAAAATGTCTCTTTCTGTGCCTGTCTCTTCTGCTCGTCCCCGTCCTTGCGCTGTGCGAGCCCCGCGCGGTGCTCTTTACGGCGACGGATTTACACTATATCGCCCCGACGCTGACGGATAACGGCGCGCTCTTCACCGATTTGATCGAGCAGGGCGACGGCAAGGTGATGGCGTACAGCGACGCGCTGATCGAGGCGTTTGTCGCTCAGGTGATCGCCGAGAAGCCGGACGCGCTGATTCTCTCCGGCGACCTGACCTTCAACGGCGCGCGCGCGAGCCACGAGGCGCTTTCCCTTCGGCTTGCGCGCGTCCGCGACGCGGGCATTCCCGTGTTTGTCCTCCCCGGCAACCACGATTTGAACAGCAGCAGCGCCGCGCGCTTTGAGGGCGACGGCTACACGCGGGTGGACGGCGTGACCGCCGGAGAATTTGCCGTCCTTTATCATGCCTTCGGCTTTGACGGCGCGCTCTCCCGCGACGCGGATTCGCTGAGCTACGTGGCGGCGCTCTCCGACGATCTGCGCCTGCTGATGCTCGACGTGAACACCTCCGCCGCGCCGAACGCCGTTTTGCAGGGCACGCTTTCGTGGGCGCGTCGTCAGCTCATGCAGGCGCAGGCGGACGGCTGCCGCGTCGTCGCCGTCAGCCACCAAAACCTGATCGACCACAGCGGTCTGCTTTCCTCCGGCTTCACCATCCGCAACGCGGATGCGCTGCGCCGCCTGTACGCCGTTTCGCCCGTGCTGTGCAACCTCAGCGGCCATATCCACCTCCAGCACATGGGGCAGACCGATTCCGGCCTGTGGGATATCGCCACCTCGTCGCTGGCCGTTTCGCCGAATCAATACGGCGTGCTGACGCTGACGGAGGACGCGCTGACCTACCGCACCGCGCCCGTCCGCGTTTCCGACTGGGCAGCGGCGCAGGGGCTTTCCGACCCCAACCTGCTGGATTTTGCCTCCTATTCCGCGGATTTTTTCCGCGCCTGCTGTCTCCGTCAGGCGCTCGCCGCCATCGCCGGGGACGACGCGCCCGAGCAGCTGGCCGATTTCTTTGCCGCGGCCAACGCCGCGTATTTTGCCGGCCGCATGGATACCCTCGCGCGGGATTCCGCGCTTATGAAGCGCTGGCAGGCGCAGAGCGGCTTTCTCCCCCTGTATCTGGCCGACATTCTGAGCCAGCCGCCCGTCAACCAATGCGAATTGACGCTTTCGCTTTGATCCCGCGCTTCTTTCGCTTCTTTTTCGCCTTTCCCGCGCCGCCGCATTGCTTTTCCCCGCCCACTGTGTTACACTGATTCCTACATGAAAAAAGAATGGACGGTTTGACACGCATGCAAAAGCATCATCATTCCCGCAGCACGTTCTCCGGCAAGATCGGGTTCGTGCTCTCCGCAGCCGGGGCCTCCGTGGGTCTTGGCAACATCTGGCGCTTCCCCTATCTGGCGGCCAAGTACGGCGGCGGCATCTTCCTGCTGATCTACATCCTGCTGGCGCTGACCTTCGGCTATACCATGATCGTCGCGGAAACCGCCGTCGGCCGCATGACCGGCAAAAGCCCCGTCGGCGCGTTTCAGTCCTTCGGCAAATCGCGCTGGCTGTCGGCGGGCGGCTGGCTCAACGCCGTCATCCCGATTCTCATTGTGCCGTATTACTCGGTCATCGGCGGCTGGGTCATCAAGTATCTGGTGGAATATCTGCTCGGCAACGGCCACGCGCTGGCGGCCGACGGCTATTTCGGCGCGTTCATCTCCAACGGCCTGTCCGCCGAGCTGTGCTTCATCGTCTTCGCGCTGGCGACGCTGTTTGTCATCTACGCGGGCGTGCGCAACGGCATTGAGCGCGTCTCCCGGCTGATGATGCCGGTGCTCGTCGTGCTCTCCGTGCTGATCGCGGGGTATTCCGTCACGCGGCCGGGCGCGCTGGCGGGCGTCAAATATTTCCTCGTGCCGAATTTTGAAAACTTCTCGTGGATGACGGTCGTGACCGCCATGGGGCAGATGTTCTATTCGCTTTCCATCGCGATGGGCATTTTGATTACCTTCGGCTCGTATATGAAAAAAGACGTTTCCATCGAAAGCTCGACGGAAACGGTGGAGATTTTCGATACCGCGATTGCCGTGATGGCCGGTCTGATGATTATTCCCGCCATCTTCGCCTTCTCCGGCAGCGAATCGGCCACCCTGCAAGCCGGCCCCTCGCTGATGTTCATCACCATCCCGAAGGTGTTTGACAGCATGGGGCTGGGCACGGCGGTCGGCATCCTGTTCTTCGTGCTGGTGCTCTTCGCGGCCATGACCAGCTCCATCGCGCTGACGGAAAGCGCCGTCTCCACCTTTCAGGATGAGCTGGGCTGGAGCCGCAAAAAAGCGACGGTGCTGATGGGCGTGGTGATGATTACGCTGGGCAGCCTCTCTTCGCTGGGCTACGGCCCGCTGGCCAACGTCACGGTTCTGGGCATGCAGTTTCTGGATTTCTTCGATTTCCTGACCAATTCCGTGATGATGCCGATTGCGGCGATTTCGATCTGCCTGCTGGTTTCCCGCGTCGCGGGGATCGCGGCCATCGAGCAGGAGGTCTGCCACGGCGAGGAGCGTTTCCGCCGCAAGCGCGTGTTCACGCTGATGATCCGCTATCTCTGCCCGCTGTTCGCGGCGATCATCCTCATCAGCTCGGTCGCCAACGCCTTCGGCCTCATCCGCATGTAATACTAATTCTTGTTAAAATGGCTTAATCCGCGCATCAGATTTTTCGCTCTGACTTTGCCTCGTTCCGTTCAACGTACCTCCAGTACGCCTCACTTCACTTGGCTTCGTCAGAACAAAAAATCTGATGCGCTCTGTTAAGCATTTTAACTGCGAATTAGTATAAGGCTTTCCCTTTTATGGAAGGACGATCAATTTCCGTTTCATCGGATTGGCGTCCTTTTTTATTTCCCAAAAACAAAAGAAAAAAAGCGCCGGTTTTCACCGACGCTGTATGGCGCAATCGTAGAATGCTCGGGGCAGAAAATTCCCACGGCACACACGATACAATGCTTATTGCTGCTGCCTTCCGGCCCTGACAAGGTTCACACCCTCGCATTGCATGAGTTCCATCCGTCATCACATTCTACTGGAATATTGTACTCGATTTGCGCACAAATTGCAACCCCATTTTGCAAATTTGGGCGGATCGTGTTTACGCCGCGCTCAGCTCCATCCGCGCGAGCAGCCGCTCCATCACCTTGACGCAGAGCATCAGCAGATCCTCGCGGTTCAGCGTCTGATCCCGAAGCGTCAGCGTCACCGGCGGCGCGGCGTTGAGCGTCAGCCGCTTGTCAAACCCGTTCAGCGCGGTGAAGAGCTTCTGGCCGTCCACCTGCGCGTTGAGCGCAAACCGCATGTCGATGCACCCGTCCGCCTGATTCACCCGGTCGATGCCCAGCTTGGCGCACATCGACTTGAGGTAGGCCACCGCGACGAGGTTCGCCACGCAGAGCGGCTCGTCGCCGAAGCGATCGACCAGCTCCTCCTCAACGTCGTCGCGCTGCGCGGCCGTCGCGATGGAGGCGATGCGCTTGTAGACCTCCAGCCGCTGCCTGTCGCCCGTGACGTATTCCGCCGGGAGATAGGCGTTGACGTGCACATCCATGCGCGTCTCCACGTCGCGGTTCGGCTTGGGCGCTTCGCCCTGCGCCTCCAAAACCGCTTCCTCCAGCAGCTTGCAATACAGATCGTAGCCGATGTTGGCGAGGTGGCCGCTCTGCTGCGGGCCGAGCAGGTTGCCCGCGCCGCGCAGCTCCAGATCGCGCATCGCGATGCGGAAGCCTGAGCCGAACTCCGTAAATTCGCGAATCGCGTCAAGGCGCTTCTGCGCCGTTTCGGAAAGCACCTTGCCCGGCCGAACCGTGAAATAGGCGTAGGCCAGCCGGTTCGAGCGGCCGACGCGCCCGCGCATCTGATAGAGCTGACCCAGCCCGAAGTGATCCGCGTCGTAGATAATCAGCGTGTTCGCCATCGGGATATCCAGACCGGATTCGATGATCGTCGTGCACAGCAGCACGTCAAACTTCTGCTGGCTGAAATCCAGCATCACGTCTTCCAGCGCGTGCTCGCGCATCTGGCCGTGCGCAATCGCGATGCGCGCCTCCGGCACGAGCTTGGAGAGCTGCTTGTAGCACTGGTCAATCGAGCCGACGCGGTTATAGAGGAAAAAGACCTGCCCGCCGCGCCCGATTTCGCGCAGAATCGCGTCGCGAATCACGCTGTCCTGATATTCCATCACGTAGGTCTGCACGGGGTAGCGCGCCTGCGGCGGCGTTTCCAGCAGGCTCATGTCGCGGATGCCGACCATGGACATATGCAGCGTGCGCGGAATCGGCGTGGCCGACATCGTGAGCACGTCCACCGTCTTTTTCATGTTCTTGATGCTTTCCTTGTGCCCGACGCCGAAGCGCTGCTCCTCATCGACGATGAGCAGGCCGAGGTTTTTGAATTGCACATCCTTGGCCAGCAGCCTGTGCGTGCCGACGATGATGTCGATTTCGCCATCCTTGAGGCGGCGCAGGCTCTCCTTCTGCTCCTTGGCCGAGCGGAAGCGGCTGAGCACGTCCGCGTGCACGGGGAAGCCCTCCATCCGGCGCATCAGCGTGTTGTAGTGCTGCTGGGCGAGGATGGTCGTCGGCGCGAGGATAGCGACCTGCTTGCCGTCCATCACGGCCTTGAACGCCGCGCGCAGCGCAACCTCCGTTTTGCCGTAGCCCACGTCGCCGCAGAGCAGGCGGTCCATCGGCAGGTCGCGCTCCATGTCGCGCTTGATCTCCTCCGTGGCCTGAAGCTGGTCGGGCGTTTCGTCGTAGGGGAAGTTTTCCTCAAATTCCTGCTGCCACGGCGTGTCCGGCCCAAAGGCGTAGCCCCTGTTCTTCTGCCGCTCGGCGTAGAGCTTCACGAGGTCGAAGGCCAGCTCCTTGAGGCTTTCGCGCACCTTCGATTTCTGCTTGTCCCAGTCCTTGCCGCCCAGCCGCGAGAGCTTGGGCGCAGCGCCTTCGCCGCCGCCGATGTATTTCTGAATCCGGTCGAGGTGATCCACCGGGATATACAGCTTGTCGCTGCCGAGATACTGCACCAGCAGATAATCGCGGCTCGCGCCCTCGCTGGTCAGGCGCTTCGTGCCCTGATAGATGCCGATGCCGTGCGTCTCGTGCACCACGTAATCGCCGACGTTCAAGTCGGTGAACGAGGCGATTTTGCTGCCCTGCTGCTTCTTCGGCTTGCCCTTGGCGCTCTTCGCGCCATAAACGTCGCCGCTGGCGATCACCGCAACCTTGATCTGTGGATACTGGAAACCGCCGGAGAGCGTCAGCGGATAGATGCGACATTCGCCGCTTTTCGGCGCGGCCGTGCCCAGCTCGTCAAACGCCGCCTTCACGCCCTCGTCCTCAAAGGATTGGCGCATGCGTTCGCCGCGCGCCGCGCCGCCGGAGAGCACCAGAATCCGCCAGCCATCCTGCTGCCAGCGCGCGAAATCGGCGCACATGTCGTGCGTCCGCCCGCCGTAGCTGCCCGCGCCCATGCCGCCCATCGGGCAGAGCAGCGTCGGCTTCAGCTTTTCCACCGGGCGCAGAATCGTCGTCAGCGCGAGCAGGGTCGTCTGCCGCATCGCCGAAAGCGCCTCGTCCTGCGTGAGCATCAGGCTGTGCTGCTCGGGCAGCGCCTCGCCGCGTTCGAGCGCCGCCGTAATCGCCTGCCCAAACTCGCTGGTTCGGCTGTCCATGCGGGCAAAGAGCGCTTCCGGCTCGTCGAGCACGACAATCGGGCGGTTCATGTAATCCAGAATCGTCTCCGTCTGCGGGTAGAGCAGGTTGATGAATTTTTCGAGCATCCGGTTGCTCACGCCGTTTTGCATCTGACTGACCGCCGCGCGCAGCTTTTCGCCGAAGCGCTCCATCGTGCGGTTTTCGCGGGTGAAGGCCTCCGGCGCGGCGATTTCGCCCTCCTCCAGCGGCAGATCCGCCAAGGATGCGTCGTCGCTTTTTCCGCTCTCGCCCTTTTTAGCGACGGCTTCCTGACGCGCCAGCGCCTCCAGCAGCAGCCGTGCCAGTGCCTCTGTGCCCGCCTGCGGCACGGGCGCTTCGCTCGCGGGCGGGATGACGACCTCCTGCATATTGCCCTGACTGCGCTGGCTCATCACATCGACCGCGCGGATGGAATCCAGCTCGTCGTCGAAAAACTCGATGCGCACCGCGCTCAGCGCGTCAGCCGGGTATACGTCGATGATCCCGCCGCGCACGGAGAACTGCCCCTTGCCCTCGACCATGTATTCCCGCGTGTAGCCCGCCGCGAGCAGCCGCTCGATCAGCAGGTCGATCGGCGTCACGTCGCCCACGCGCAGGGAGATCGTGTTTCGGTTGAATGCCTCGCGCGGCATCATCCGGTGGAGCATCGCATCCGCCGGGGCGACGATTGCGCGCGCCTCGCCGCTCAACACCCTGCGCATCGCCTCGATGCGGCGATAGGCCACCTCGCGGCTGGCCGCCACATCCTGATAGAACGTGATCTCCCGCGCGGGGAGCAGGCACACGCCGCCGCCCAGCAGCGCGGAAACATCCTCCATCGTCTGCGTCGCGCTGCGCTCGCTGTCGCACAGGAAGAGCAGCGGCCTGCCCGTCCGCGCCGCCAACGCGCAGGCCGCGTGCGCCTTGCGCGCCCGCCATGCCGCTGGCCGCGATCACCGCGCCGCTGTTTTGGCTTTCCTGCGCCATCTGCTCAAACGGCTTGTAGCCGTCGAGCACATCAAAGAGAAAATGCGTCTGCATGGTAACTCCTTTACGATGGGGCTCTGCCCCTCAAACTCCGGCAGGAACCCGAGGTTCCCGCGCCTCCCGCATCGCCTCGCGAAGATACGTTACGCCGGCGCGTTCGCCATCCGCATGGCACTTTCCAGCCCGTTCTTCATCAGGTCGTCCACCACGCCCGCCGCGCGCAGAAACGCATCGAACTGCGTCTTGCGATCCGCTTCGGTCTGGTAATGGCTGAGCACCCAGTCGGCCAGTTCCCAGCCCTCCGGCTTTTTGCCCACGCCGACGCGCAGCCGCGGGAAATCCTGCCTGCCCAAAAGGCCGATGACCGAGCGCATGCCGTTGTGCGTGCCCGCGCTGCCCTTTTCGCGCATGCGCAGCTTGCCCAGCGGCAGGTCGATGTCGTCGTAGACCAGGAGCAGGTGATCCATCTCCGGCTTATACCACGAAACCAGCTCCGTCACGCACTGGCCGGAGAGGTTCATAAACGTCTGCGGCTTGACGAGCACCAGCTTTTCCCCGCCGACGAAGCCTTCGCCGATCTGCCCGTGCATCGCGTTTTTGGTGAGCTGAATATGGTGCTTTTCGCTGAGCACGTCGATCACGTCGAAGCCGACGTTGTGCCTTGTTCTGGCGTATTCCCTGCCCGGATTGCCCAGGCCGACCACAATGAACATATATGCCTCCGTTTCCCAAAACAGCCTATGCGGGAACGCCGCCAAGGGCGCTCCCGCTGAAAAAAGCTGATTGTTCGTTTTTTAGGGCGGATCGTCAAGCGCCGCCCGTTTGCTTACGCCTTTCCCGCCGCCTGAATCAGCCAGTTCGCCGGGTGGATGTTCGCGCTGCCCGCGCTCTCGTCCGCATCGTCGATGACCAGCAGGCTCTTCACGCCGTCCAGACGCTTCTTCACCGGTTCCTTCGTGGAGATGAGCACGCAAACGCCCACCACCGTCACCGAGAATTCGCGCATCATGTCCACCATGCCGCGCGCCGTGCCGCCCGCGCGCATGAAGTCATCTACAATCAGCGCGCGCTGGCCTTCCCGAACGGCGCGGCGGGAGAGGCTCATCGTCTCCACCCGGCTGCCCGAGCCGGAGAGATAGTTGATGTTCACCGCCGGGCCCTCGTACACCTTGCTGTCCCTGCGGACGATGACCGTCGGCACGCCCAGCGCCCGCGCCGTCATCATCGCAATCGGGATGCCCTTGGTTTCCATCGTCAGCACGAAATCCGGCTCCGCGCGGTAAAACTGAGAGGCGATGATCACGCCCATCCGCTCCACGACCTCCGGCATGGCCAGAATGTCGGCCATGTAGATGAAGCCGCCCGGCAGAACGCGCCCCGGCGCGGCCAGCATCTGCGCCAGATCCTTCACCGTGCGATAAGCGTCCTCCGGCGCGAACACCGGGCGATAGCGAACGCCGCCGGCCGCGCCGGTCACGGTATCAAGCTGCCCCAAATGGAACTGCGCGAACACCCCGCGCAGGATGTCGATATCCTCGCTGAGCGTGGACTTCGCCGCGCCAAACATCTCGCAGAATGTGCCGAGCGTGAAGATTTTATTCGGGGATTCCACCAGAATCCTTGTCATGGCGGCAAGTCGCTCGTTGCGGCGGATGCGGTCCATGTCTATCCCTCCCAAATACGAATGTTAAAGTGATTTTTCTCTATTATAATTCAGCTTTTCAAATAAATAAAGCCCTGAATTTCACTTTTTCCCGAATTTTATCACAGTTTATCAAAACGTTCAGCTTTTTTTCGCATTTTGGTTGATTGACGGCCTTTTCCGGGCGTATAATAGAAGGCGAAAACAGATTTCTTTTATGCTAAGGAGGCGCCTTATGACGCATATCAAGGATTATACGGGCAGGCGCGCGCACCTGATCGGCATCGGCGGCAGCTCGATGAGCGGTTTGGCCGGGATGCTGGTGGGGCTCGGCGTGCGCGTAACGGGTTCCGATTCCGCCCGTTCCTATACGACCGACGCGCTCGAGCAATCGGGCATTCATGTCTTCATCGGCCAGCGCGCGGAGAACGTGGACGGCGCGGATATCGTCATCTATTCCGCCGCCATCGCGAAGAGCAACCCCGAGCGCATGCGCGCCGAGGAATTGGGGATTCCGCAGATGGAGCGTGCCACGTTGTTGGGGCAGCTCATGGAGGGCTATCGCCACGCCGTCAACGTCTGCGGCACGCACGGCAAAACCACTACCACCTCGATGATCGCCGAG
Source organism: uncultured Eubacteriales bacterium (assembly GCA_900542395.1). Classification (GTDB taxonomy): domain Bacteria; phylum Bacillota; class Clostridia; order Christensenellales; family Aristaeellaceae; genus Ventricola. Next base: position 21,832 of record UQNM01000020.1, on the reverse strand, counting down.
GCGATGCTGGATACCGGCTTTGACCCGACCGTTCACATCGGCGGCCAGCTTGACTATATCGGCGGCAGCACCCGCGTCGGCGGGCACGATACCTTCGTCGTGGAGGCCTGCGAGTTCAACGCGAGCTTCCTCCAGTTCCACCCGACCATCGCCGTCATCACCAACATTGAGGAGGATCACCTCGATTTCTATAAGGACATCGACGACATCGCCCATGCGTTCGCCCGGTTCTGTGCGCTTCTGCCGGAAAACGGCGTGTGCATCGGCAACGGCGACGACCCGCGCGTGGCGGCGCTGCTCGGGCGGCAGACCTGCCGCACCGTCAGCTATGGCCTGGGGCAGGATAACCAGTGGCGGCCGCTGAATCTCCGGTATGACGAGACCGGCTGCGCGGAATTTGATTTCGCCCTCGCGGGCAAGCCCGCCGCGCATACGCATCTGCGCGTGCCGGGGGCGTTCAACGTCATGCACGCGCTGGCGACGATGGCCGCGTGTGTCGAGGCGGGCGCGCAGCCGGAGGCCGTCGCCGCGTCGCTCGCGCGTTTCGCCGCCCCGCACCGCCGGTTTGAATACACGGGCACGGTCTGCGGCGTGAAGCTCTACACCGATTACGGCCATAACCCCGCCGAGATGCGCAGCGCGCTGGAAAACGCCGCGAAGCAGCCGCACAAGCGCCTGTTCGCCGTCATGCAGCCGCACACCTATTCCCGCGTCAAAACGCTGTTTCAGGATTACATCCACTGCTGCGATCTGGCCGACGACGTGCTGGTGACGGATATCTTCGCCGCGCGCGAGAAAGACCCCGGCGATATCCACGCGACCATGCTCGTGGAGGCCATGCAGAAGGAAGGCGTTCCCGCGCATTATACCCCGACCTTCGACGACGCGGAGGCCTATCTGCGCGCGCATTGGCAGCCCGGCGATCTGGTCATCACCATGAGCTGCGGCAACATCAATCTGCTCAACGATCAGCTTCAAAAGCACGGCGAGGAGGGCTGACGCTGCATCCCTCCATTTTGGCAGCACGCGCCTGCCTTTCCGATCTCACGCCGCTTCTAACCGACTGCGGCTGTCTCTGCGGCGGCGCGTGCTGCAAGGGCGACGAGCAGACGGGCATGCTCCTTTTCCCCGGTGAGGAAGCGCTGTTTGAGGGGTGCGCGTTCGGCCATGTCATCCCGGCGAATTTCACGCTGGCGGATCGTCCCGTTCATCTCTTTGTCTGCGATGGTTTCTGTGCCCGCGAGCAGCGCCCGTTGGCCTGCCGTCTGTTTCCGCTCTTCCTGCATTTCAAAAAAGACGGAACCCCGCGCGTCCGGCTGGATACCCGCGCAAAGTCCGTCTGTCCGCTATGCAGTTACGGCCTTGTCGGCCTGCGGGCGGAATTCGTTTCCGCCGCAAAGGACGCTTACGCCGCGTTGATGAAGGATGACGAATGTGCCGCGTTCCTTCGCGCGCTGGATGACGCGCTTCGTTTATAACCCCTTCCGCCACAACTTTATCGTGCCACCCTTCGGTGTTTTCATCGTCTCTCTAAGAGGGATGTTTGATCCTCACGCTACCATAACTTCTGTCAAAGAGCTCCCTCCTTGAGGGAGCTGTCAGCGAAGCTGACTGAAGGAGTTATAAGCTCACGCTCTGCGTATACCCGTCCGCGCCGCCCAGATACAGCACGCCGTTGGCAATCGACGCGGCTTCAAACGAACCGTTTGCGATGGTCGTCGCGTTTTCGCCGTTCACGTCGCAGGTCATCACGCCCCTGCCCGTCAGCTCGATCACCTTCTGCCCGTAGACGAACAGGCACGTCGCGCCGTCCCTGCGGATCGTCGCCATCTGCCCGTTCATCACGCGAACGATGCTCCCGCCCGCTCGCACCAGCAGCGCCTGCCCGCACATCGCTGCCTGATCCGCCGCGCCCGTGTAGACCATCTCACTCTGCCCGGTTTGGATGCCGAAGGAAACCACGCCGTCCTGCGTCACGCAGAGCAGCGCCTTGCCCGTCGCGTCCAGCGTAAAATCGCTGACGCCCGTCATCAGTTCGCTCTCCTCGCCGGAGAGCGTTCTTTCTTTCAGCGCCGCGTTTGCATCCAGCGTATACATCACGCCGTCGCACAGCGCGAACTTGAGCGCCACGCCCGCGCGCGCCAAAACCTCGCGGCTTCCGCTCTGCGTGTTCAGGCGGATCACGCAGTCCTCGCCGCCCTCGCTGGCGACGTAATAGAGCTTGCCGTTGGTCAGGTGCAGAAATCGCGGCACGTCGTAGGCCATCACGCTGGCCGCCGCGCCGTTATACGGCTTCTTCACCAAAATCCCGCCCTGCGACGCATCCGCGCAGTAGAGCGCGTTTCTGTCGCCCACGGCAATGCCGCCGCCCGCCAAACTCGCCTGATACGCGCCGTTCACGCGGTATTCGGCGCTCTGCCGCTCGCTGTTGTCCGCCGAGGCTCTGGCCACCTGCGCCGTCACCGCGTTGCTGGCGTACAGCCGCGACTGCGTGGCGCTGCCCGCCGCGCCGTCCGCCGTCAGGCCGTTCGCCTGCTGAAACTGCCGAACGGCCTGCGCCGTCGCCTCGTCATAAGCGCCGCTTATAAAAGAGGCGGACAGGTACCCCAGTGCCGCCAATCGGCTCTGCACCTGCCGCACCTGTTCGCCGCTCATGCCCGCCGTCAGCACGTCGGATACCGTCACGGTATCCGATGCGCTCGACAGCTTGTCGCCGACGCGCACGCCGTTTGCGTCCAGCGCGTCGCCCGAATAAATCAGCTTGAGGGACTGCGGCCCCGCCGCGCCGTCCACCTTCAAGTCGTTCATCGTCTGGAAGGCCTTCGTCGCCTCCACGGTCTTCTGGTTGAATTTGCCGGTCACATATTTGCTGTTCAGATAGCCCAGCTCGACCAGCCGCTGCTGATATTGGCGCACGTTGTCGCCTTCGCTCTCCCACTGGATCACCGTCGTCATATCCGGCACGGCTGTCGGTGAAACGGTCGTCGAGCCGCCCGACGCGCCGAAATATGCGTTGTAACTCACCGCGTTTCCGCTGTACAGGATGGAGAGCGTGCCGCTGCCCGCCACGCCGTCCGCCTTCAGCCCGTTCGCCTCCTGGAAGAGCTTGACCGCGCGCTCCGTTCCCGAACCGAACTGCCCGTCCGGCGTGGTGCTCAGATAGCCCAGCGTCGCCAGATAGCGCTGCATCACTTCCACCTGATCGCTCTTGTCGCCGCGCCGCAGCACGGTGTACGCCGTCTCCGGCTGATAGGTCGCCTCCGGCCCGTCGGCGATGTCGTCGTCGGTCGTCTCCGCCGCAACCGCATTGCCGCTGTTCAGCTTGTTCATCGTGCCCTTGCCCGCTATGCCGTCCGCGCCCAGCCCGTTCGCCTTCTGGAAGGCCTTGACCGCCGCCGTCGTCTCGCTGGAATAGCGCCCGTCGATGCGCCCGTTGTAATAGCCCAATTCAAACAGCCGCGCCTGCAAGGTGTATACGTCCTCGCCCGTGTCGCCCTCGCGCATGGTGCCGTTGCCGCTCGGCTCAGCCGTCGCGGCGGCCGGTTTGCAGCTTCCGTTCAGCTTCTTGAGCGTGCTTGCGCCCGCCGTGCCGTCCGCCGTCAGGCCGTTTCGGCTCTGGAACGCCGTCAGCGCGCTCTGCGTCTCCGCGCCGAATACGCCGTCCGCCACGCCGCTCAGATAGTTCAGCTCGATCAGCCGCTCCTGCAAGGCGTAAACGTCGTTGCCCGTCATGCCGACCGTCAGCGTGCGCGTTTGATCCGGGTTCGCCGTCGCCACCGGGCTGGCCGCGTATTTCGCGCTGGCGGAATACAGCTTCGTCTGCGTCTGGCTGCCCGCCTGCCCGTCGCCGCTCAGGCCGTTCGCCCGCTGGAAGGCCTTGACCGCGCTGGTCGTCGTCGAGCCGTAAATACCGTCCACGCCGCCCGCGTAATAGCCCAGCTCGGCCAGCCGCCCTTGCAGCTTGCGCACATCAAGGCCGGACGCGCCCTCCTTGAGCAGCGTGTAGCCGCTGTCCGACGCGCTCGCGCTGACCGTCTTGGGCTGCGCCGACGCGGAATAGAGCTTGTCCTGCGTAGCGCGGCCGGCGATGCCGTCCGCCGTCAGGCCGTTTCGGCTCTGGAATTCCGTCACAGCGCTCTGCGTGCCGGTGGAGTATTTGCCGTCAATCGTGCCGGTATAATAGCCCAGCTCGGTCAGCCGCGCCTGCAAATCGCTCACGTCGCTGCCCGTCGAGCCGACGCGGAGCACGGGATAGCCCGCGTTGTAATCCTGCGTGGAGGTCTGCCAGCTCTGCGCGCCCGGCGCGACGGTCGCCGCCGTTTTGGGCGTCGTCGTCGGCAGGCTGCCGCCGGACCAATCCTCCCACGTGCTCTGGTCGCTGGATTGCCACGTATCCGGCGTGGGGGTCGGCGTGTTCTGCGGCACAGGGGTCGGCGTATTCGTCGGCAGCGCCTGCACCGTGCCGAACGGAACCGTCCCGTCGCTGATTTGCAGCGGGTCGAGCGTCGGGTCGGGCTGGATGAAGCAGCCCGTCAGGCCGCCCAGCATGCCCGCCAGCATCGCCGCCAGCGCCATTTTTTTGATGTTTCGCTTCACGCTTCCCCCTCCGTTCCGTCAAGAATCGCGTCCACCTCGTCCAGCGATGCGATTTCGTATGCAATCGGCAAGCCCTTGTCGTTTGCCGCGCCCTTCGGATTGAACCAGCAGGCGTCAATCCCCGCGTTCTTCGCCGCCGCGATGTCGCTGGTCAGCGAATCGCCGAGCATCAGCGCGCGCCGCTTATCCGTCGCCCGCGCCAGTTCCATGCCCTTTTCCAGCATCAGTGGGTTCGGCTTGGCCGCGCCGACCTCCTCGCTGATGACCAGCCCGCTGATATACGGCCTCAGCTCGCTTTTGGCCATGCGCCCGCGCTGCACCTGCGCGATTCCGTTGGTCACAATCACAACCGGGATTTTCGCGCTCCAGCGCCTGACCGCCTCCACCGCGCCGTCGAGCGGCACGCTCTGCCGACCCAGCGCCTCAACGAAAGCGTCGCACATCCGCTGCGCGTCGCCGTCCCTGTGAATCGCCGCCAGAAACTGTTCAAATCGCCGCACGCGCAGAACGCTCTGCTCGATTTTGCCCTGTTCAAGCAGCTTCCAAAGCGCCTCGTTGATGGCGGAATAGGTCGCCAGCAGCTCCGGCGTAGACGAAAAGCCCATCTCTTCGCAGGCTATGGCAAAGGCGTTTTCCTCCGCCTTGTTGAAATCAAAAAGCGTATTATCCGCATCGCACAGCAGCACATCGTAGCGCATATCGTTACCTCTCTTACATCTTTTTGGGGCTTTGCCCCAAACCCCAGCAGGGGAATGATTCCCCTGCACCCTCACTTCGCTTCGCGAAATCAAAGAAGATAAATTGATTGTATCACATTTATGGCATAAAGAAAAGCGGTGCAGGGTTCTTTCCGCCCCCGCGCCGCCGGAAATGATTTCAATTTCGGATTCTGTTTTCAATACCGGATGCGCTGTAAAGCACATTTGTAACGACAACCCGATCTTCCTCGATCACATAGAAAACGGAATAATGATCGACAACCGCCCGATGCAATCCCTTCGAGCGTTCGGGTTCAAAATCTACAAGCGCATATTTTTCCGGAAATGCGCTCAATGTCAGTATCTTTTCTGCAATACGCCGATACTGCCTTTCCGCATTACCGGGTGAAAGCAACTCATTTTCGATATAATCTCGAAGCGCCCGCATGTCTTCAAGCGCTTCGTCGGTCACCTTTACAGCGTACTGTTTCATCATTCACGCTTCTCTCTATATCGCGCAAACACCTCTGCCGCATCGTGAAGATTACCCTTCTCTGCATCTGCAAGGCCGCGCGCCAGTTTCTCGTGAAGCTGCGCCTCCGTCATCTTATCCATGTTCATCGCGTTCGGCGCTTGCGGCAGCGTAACAGCGAACGGAATCCCGCCCGTAAGCGATATCTGATTCAAATACATATTGATCGCCGTTGACATCGGCACGCCCAGTTTGGAAAGCACTTCTTCCGCCCGCGCTTTCACCATTGGGTTCACCCGAACATTCAAAGTCGTCGCTTTTTCCATCTGTTTTTCGCCTCCTTGCATCATCATTGTAACGCAAATGTCTTTACAATTCAAGTTCTTTCTTTTCATTTATCCAAAAAAGCGGTGCAGGGTTCTTTCCGCCCCCGCGCCGCCGGAAATGATTTCAATTTTGCTCAGTCGTCCCCCAGCAAATCGCTCCGACTGCCGGAGACCAGATCAATATTCTCGTAGCGTTCTTCGTCGTCGATCAGCTCGCTCAGCCCGTGTGCCACGCAGAGATCCGGCTCGTCGGCCAGCGTCGTGCGAATCTTGAGCTGGTCGCTGATAACCCCGTCCAGCCCGAAGAGCTGCGCGCCGCCGCCGCTGAGGGTGATGCCCTCGTCAAAGATATCGCTGGCCAGTTCGGGCGGTGTGCGCTCGATCATCCGGTGCAGCGCGCTCATCAGATCGCGCAGCGGCTCATCCAGCGCCTCGATCATCTCTTCGGAGGAGACCGTCACCGCGCGCGGCAGGCCGGAAACCAGACTGCGCCCGCAGGCGTCCATCTCCAGCTTCACGCCGCGCATCCGCGCCGAGCCGATGTCGATTTTCAGCTCCTCCGCCGTCCGCGCGCCGATGAGCAGGTTGTGCTTCTTGCGCAGATAGTCGATGATCGCGTCGTCGAACCGGTCGCCGCCGACGTTCAGAATATCCCAGACAATCTGATGGCCGAAGGAAAACACGGATACGTTCGTTCGCCCGCCGCCGATGTCGATGTTCATCCGGCCATACGGCTGGTCGATGCGCATGCCCGCGCCGATCGCGGAGGCCACGCTCTCATCCACCGGCACGACGCTGCGAACGCCCGCGTCCACCAGCACATCCACCAGCGTCTGCCGTTCGCTGGGCGCCATGCCGCCGGGCAGCGCCAGCAGCAGCTTGGGGCGGAACGTCGCGCGCTTGCCGATCACCTTGCGCATAAAGTAGCGCAGCATTTTGCTCACCAGATCGAAACTGCGGATTCGCCCGTCGCGCAGCGGCCTTTCCACAATCAGCCCCGCCGGAGTGCGGCCGTACATGCGGCGCGCTTCCTCACCGACGGCGACCACGTTTCGGGTCTGCCTGTCATAGGCCACATAAGCCGGTTCGCTGAGCACAATGCCCTTGCCCCGCACGACGATGTGCAGGGTAGATGTGCCCAAATCCATGCCCAGTTCATCCACGCCAAACATTCGTTGTTCTCCTTTATGCTTCCATGCTTTTATGCTTCGGTCTTCGCGTATCGTCTCTTCGTCGCCTCGCCGCCGCGCAGATGGCGTTCCGCCTTGTTTTTGGCCATCACGGCCGCCACTTCCCGGTGCAGCGGCGCGGACAGGCGCGCAAGCCGCGACTCCATATCCTTGTGCACCGTCGATTTGGATACGCCCAGCACGCTGGCCGTCTTTCTCACCGTAGCGCCCGTCGCAGCGATATATTCCGCCTCGCGCAGCACCCTGCGCTCCATCGCCTGATTCACGCGCATCCCCCCAGACAGTCTCGCTATTCCGGGCTATCCTATGCGGGGATGCGGCTTTTTTCCCTTGCAACCGTTCGCCTATCTTCGCGGCGGTCAAAGCGTCGTCTGCAAGGCAATAACTTTATTATAATAACGCAGCGCGGGGCAATCGTCAAGTTTTGGCATAAACGTTTTGAGGCTCTGCCTCAAACTCCGGCAGGAACCTGATGTTCCTGCACCTCCCACACCGCCTTGCGAAGATTCAGGTCGGGTGTTTTGCTTCCCACCTCCCTCTTCGAGGGAGGTGTCGCCGCAGGCGACGGAAGGAGTGATGTCCTTGATTTCAAAAACCTCCCTGCGGTCAGGGAGGTTCGTCGATCTTTTTACGCAAAATACCCCAGCGCTTTTTCCTCGTCGCCGTCGTAGAGCACGCGCATCAGCGTCAGCCCGCAGGCGGGCGCGGTCTGTCCGAGCAGCAGGCGGTCGCCGGTCGCAATCGCGCGCTCGATGCAGCCCGACTCGCGCTTTCCCGTGCCGACCTCCATCAGCGTGCCCGCGATGATGCGCACCATGTTGTAGAGGAACCCGTCGCCCAGCACGGTCAGAACCACGTCCTCGCCCTGCCGTTCCACCTGCGCGCGGTAGATCGTGCGCACGGTGCTCTTGGCGACGCTTCCGCTGGCGGCAAACGCGGCGAAATCGTGTCGGCCGCAGAGGCTCTGTGCTTCCTCGTGCATCCGTTCCGCGTCCATCGGCATGGGCGCGTGCGCCTTGTACTGCCTGCCGATGGCGCAGGCGTGGCGCGCGTTGCAGAATGTGTATCGGTACACCTTCCCGCAGGCGGAAAACCGCGCGTGAAATCCCTCCGGCGCGAGCATGCTTTCGCGGATGCGGATATCCGGCGGCAGCATGGTGTTGAGCGCGAAACAGATTTTTTCCGGCGGGATGCGCGTCGCGCTGTCAAAGTGCGCGCACAGGCCACAGGCGTGAACGCCCGCGTCCGTCCGGCTCGAACCGACCACGCCGATCGTTTCGCCCGTCAGCCGCGCGAGCGCTTCCTCCAGCGTCTGCTGCACGCTCGGGCCGTTGATCTGCCGCTGCCAGCCGCTGTACGCCGTGCCGTCGTATTCAATCGTCAGCCGGAAGCGTTTCTGCCCTTCCGGGGGATGATCCGCCGGGCTGGGGATGTGGCGGCTGGTCAGCCTCAGCTCATCCAAGCAGCCTGCCCTCCGCCACGATGATGATGAGGAACGCCGCCATCGCCAGCGCGCCGTAAAGGTCGAGCTTGGTGTATTTCAGCTCGCGCAGGCGGGTGCGGTGGTCGCCGCCGCGGTAGCAGCGCGCCTCCATCGCCATGGCCAGCTCGTTCGCCCGGCGGAAGGAGCTGACGAACAGCGGCACGAGCAGCGGAATCATCGCCTTCGCGCGCTCGATCAGGTTGCCGCTTTCAAAATCCGCGCCGCGCGCCATCTGCGCCTTTTGAATCTTGTCCGTCTCCTCCAGCAGCGTCGGAATGAACCGCAGCGCAATGGTCATCATCATCGCCAGCTCGTGCGCCGGGAAGTGAATCTTCTCCAGCGGGTGCATGATGCGCTCCAGACCGTCCGTGAGCTGCACCGGGCTGGTCGTCAGCGTCAGCACCGACGTGCCCATCACCAAAAAGACGAGGCGCAGCGCGAAATAAATCGCGTTGTTCAGTGCTTCCTTCGTCAGCGTGAAAAAGCCCAGCGTGAAAATCGGCGTTTCACCCTGCACAAAGAACAGGTTCAGGATGAACGTGAAGATGATGATGAATCGAAGCGGCTTGACGCCCTTCGCCAGATACGAAAATTTGATGCCCGAAATGCGCACGACGATGTAGAGAAACGCCAGCGCAATCGCGTATCCCGGCAGATTCGCCACGATGAACACGCCCACGATGTAGAGAATCGTCAGAATCAGCTTCATCCGCGGGTCCATCCGATGAATCGCCGAGTTGCCGGGGAAATACTGCCCCAGCGTGATGTCGTTAAGCATGGCGGCCTCCCTTCCCCACGATCGCCTCAACCGCCGCGCGGACTTCTTCAATCTTGTAAATGCCCTCCGGCACGTCAAAGCCCTTTTCGCGCAGCTTCTGCGCCAGCTCGACGGCCTGCGGCACGTCCAGCCCGATGGCGCGCAGCTCCTCCCCGCGGGAGAAAATCTCGCGCGGCGTGCCGTCCATCGCGACCTTGCCGTGGTTCATGACGATGACGCGCTCGGCCAGCGCCGCCACATCGTCCATCGAGTGGCTGACCATCACGATCGTCGCGCCGGATTCGCGGTGCAGATCGCTGATCAGCCCCAAAATCTCCTCGCGCCCCCGCGGGTCAAGGCCGGCGCAGGGCTCGTCGAGCACCAGCGTCTGCGGCTCCATCGCCAAAACACCCGCAATCGCCACCCGGCGCATCTGCCCGCCGGATAGCTCGAAGACCGAGCGCTGGGCGAGCTTGTCGTAATCCAGCGCGACGCGGCGCATCGCCGTGCGCACCCGGCGGTCGATCTCTTCCTCGCCCAGCCCCAGATTCTTCGGGCCGAAGGCGATATCCTTGGCGACCGTCTCCTCAAACAGTTGGTTCTCCGGGTATTGGAAAACCAGCCCGACGCGGCGGCGGATGGCGCGCCTGTCGGTGCCCTTCTCCGCCAGATCCATGCCGTCCACGGTGATTTTACCGCTCGTCGGCAGAATCAGCCCGTTGAGGTGCTGCACCAGGGTGGATTTTCCGCTGCCGGTGTGGCCGATCAGGCCGATGAACTCGCCGTCGTGAATCGTCAGGCTCACGTCGTCGAGCGCCCTCGTCTCATACGGGCCGCCCTGCATGTATACATAGTTCAGATGTTCGATGACAATCGACATACTTCCTCCACCATCTCGTCCACGGTCAGCACATCCGCGCGCACGTCCACGCCGTCCGCCCGCAGGCTGTGCGCCAGATCGGTCATCGGCGGCACGTCAAGCCCCAGCGCGCGCACCTTGTCCACCTTCGTGAAAACCTCGCGCGGCGTGCCGTTCATGGCAATCCGCCCGTCGTCCATCACGATCATGTAATCGGCTGTCGCCGCCTCGCTCATGTAGTGCGTGATAATCACCACGCTGATGCCTTCCTCCCGGTTCAGCCGGTGCACGGTGTTCATCACCTCGCGCCGCCCGCTCGGGTCGAGCATCGCCGTCGATTCATCCAGAATAATCACGTCCGGCTTCATCGCCAGCACGCCCGCGATGGCGACGCGCTGCTTCTGTCCACCGGAGAGCATGTGCGGCGCTTTTTTGGCGTATTGGCTCATGCCGACAGCCCGAAGCGCGTCGTCGATGCGTACGCGGATTTCCTTGGGTGGCACGCCGTTGTTTTCAAGGCCGAAAGCCACATCCTCCTCCACAACCGTCGCGACGATCTGGTTATCCGGGTTCTGAAAGACCATGCCCGCGTGCTGACGGATATCGAAAACGAGGTCGTCGTCCTTCGTGTCCATCCCGCAGACCCAAACCGTGCCGCTTCCCGGCACATACAGCGCGTTGAAGAGTTTGGCCAGCGTCGATTTACCGCTGCCGTTGTGGCCGAGAATCGCCAGAAACTCGCCCTTCTTCACGCGCATGCTCACCTCATCGACCGCGTTCTTCTCCGCTTCCGGGTAACGGTAGCAGAGGCTGCTGGCGATGATGCGGTTTTCCTCAACATTTGTCACCGATTTATCCTCCATACGGGTACATTCTGTTTTGCGTCTTATTACTCCCTCAGTCAGCTTCGCTGACAGCTCCCTCGAAGAGGGAGCTCTTTTCTGTGCAGAGCATGAGACTTCCGCTAAATATGCCTCCCTCTTCGAGGGACATCGAATCTGTTGCCGCCTGTGGCGGAAACAAACAGATGAGATGCCGAAGGTTGGCACGCCGAAGGCGTGACGGAAGGAGACAAAAAACGGCACCCAAAGAACATGTCCTTGGGCGCCGTGAAAGCATAGCAAAAATCCTTGCCGTCTTCTTCCATCCAGACTATACTGTCGGTTTCGGAATTTCGCCGAATCGAAAGCCGCTTTGGCTCGTCGCGGACTATACCGCCGGTCGGGAATCTCACCCCGCCCCGAAGACGGATTGATTATAGCATAAAACCCTTCAAAAGGAAAGAGGAAATTGTTATTGATTAAACGTGACGACCTCTTCCTCCGGCGGTTCGCACGGCTCGAGCTTGGTGACGTAGAGCACCGGGCCGACGCCCTTGTACTGCGTCCGCTCCTCGGCCTTCACCTCGGCGGTAATCATCTGCCACGTCTTCGGCTCGGGCATCGGCAGCCCGTTCGCCTTGGCGATAAAGCCGACGAAGCGCACGTCCTCCGCGCAGCAGACCATGCCCATCCGGCCGGGAACAAACTCGTCCTTGCCGATGTTGCGGCCGCGGTAGATATAGCCCTTAAACCGCACGGTCTTTCCGTCGTATTCCTCCGGGTTTTCGGAAGCGTCCAGATAGAAGATGCCGAACTGGTGATCCTCAATCTCGACGATCGGCGCGTCCATGTCGTAGGGCGGCGGCATTCCCGCGCCGTAATCCTCGCTCGTGCCGTCGTCGTTTTCGAAGTAGAGGGACGCCTGCGGATTCATGCTGCGCACGTTGCGGTCGCGGATGAGCTGGCGGGTTTCCTCCGTCGCGCGGTTGAAAACCACCATGTCCGCGTCCGTGATATGCTGGAGCATCCGCTGCCCCATGTTCTTGGCGTACAGGTCAAACGTCTCGGCGTTCACCGTCGTGATGATCTGGTAGATTTCCAGCACCTTCGGCGTGCGCTCAATCGCCGCGTCGAGATCCCACATGCCGTTCATCTCGACGATCACGCGGTCTGGGTGGTGCTTGCGCACAAACGCGCGCAGCGTGTCGCCGTTGTATTCGTCCTCGTCCTCGATGCACTCCACGACGCTGTGCGTCTTCTTGAGCATATCGGGTTCGTATTCCGTCTCGCCCTCTTCGCACTGGATAATCAGCGTGCTCTCGTCGCGCGTGAATCCGGGATCCTGCAAAACGCTGGCGATGAAGGACGTTTTGCCGCTTTCAAGGAAACCGGCAAACATATAAACCGGAATGGCCATTTCGTTCCTCCGATCAGGCGACGCCGAACAGGCTCGCCAGCTTCTCGTCCACGAGCTTGCTGCCGATCACGCACAGGCGGCCGGTGTAATCCGCCGGGCCCTTGCGGATGTTCTGCTCACCCGGCGTGTAGTCAAAGTGAATCCAGCCGCCGTCGGTGCAGGGCACAATGCCCTTCGCGCGCAGCACAATGCCGTACTCGCCGCCGTCGAGCTTGGCGAGCATCGCGGAAAGCTCGTCCTCGCCGAACTTGCGCACCGTTTCCTTGCCCCAGGAGACGAATACCTCGTCCGCGTCGTGGCCGTGGTGATGGTGGTGATGGCCGCAGCTGCACACGCCGTGCTCGTCGTAGTGATGGTGATGCTCATGCTCGTCATGCGCATCGTGGTCGTGATGATGCTCGTGCTCGTCATGCTCATCGTGGTCGTGATGATGCTCGTGCTCGTGCTCGTCGTGATCGTGATGATGGTGGCAGCACTCGTCGTGCTCATCGTGGTCGTGATGATGCTCGTGCTCGTCATGCTCGTCGTGATCGTGATGATGGTGGCAGCACTCGTCGTCGTCATCATCATCGTCGTCGTGGTGCTCGGCCATCACCGTCGCCAGCATGTCCTCGGCGAGGCTGTGGTCATCCTGCATCGCCGCGAGAATCATCTCGCCGCTGATGTCGTCCCACGGGGTCGTGATGATGCGCGCCTTCGCGTTGTGCTCGCGCAGCAGCGCGACGACGGCCTCCAGCTTCTCCTGGCTCATGCCCTGCGTGCGGCTGAGCAGAATCGTGCCGGCGTATTCAATCTGGTTGAGGAAGAACTCGCCGAAGTTCTTGACGTACATGCGGCACTTGCCCGCGTCCGCGACGGTCACAAAGCTGCCCATCTCGGCCTCCGGGATGTCCTTCTCCACGCCCTCGACCGCGCGGATCACGTCGGAGAGCTTGCCCACGCCGCTCGGCTCGATCAGGATGCGATCCGGGTGATACTGGTCGATCACCTTGCGCAGCGCCTTGCCGAAGTCGCCCACCAGCGAGCAGCAGATGCAGCCGGAGTTCATCTCCGTCACCTCGATGCCGGCCTCCTTCATAAAGCCGCCGTCAATGCCGATCTCGCCGAATTCGTTTTCAATCAGAACGACCTTCTCGCCGGAAAGCGCCTCTTTAAGCAGTTTCTTGATCAGCGTCGTCTTGCCCGCGCCAAGAAAGCCGGAAAAAATATCAATTTTCGTCATGGTAAGCATCTCCTTATGGGTTTACATTTAGGGCTGCGGGGGAACGCCTGGGACGCTGTCCCAAGCCCTGCCAAGAGCCTGCGGTTCTTGGCACGCCCGCCCGATTCCAAAAGCATATTGTACACCGTTTTTTCGGAAAATACAAGGATTTCAGCCGAAAAAACAAAGTTGGTCAAATTATGCTTGTTTTCTCTTTTTCGCTGTCCGCGTTCAGATTCGCGCCGCGCCGGTTTCCCGCGCCGCCTTCGCCACCGCCTCGGCGACCGCCGGGCCGACGCGCTTGTCAAACGCCTTGGGGATGATGTAATCCGCGCTCAGCTCGTCCTCGGCCACAAGCCCCGCAATCGCGTAGCTCGCCGCAACCTTCATCGCCTCGTTGATGTCCTTGGCGCGGCAATCGAGCGCGCCGCGGAAAATGCCGGGGAACGCCAGCACGTTGTTGATCTGGTTTTTGTAGTCGCTGCGGCCGCTGCCGACAACCGCCGCGCCCGCCGCCAGCGCCTCGTCCGGGTGGATTTCCGGAACGGGGTTCGCCATCGGGAACACGCACGCGCCCGCGTTCATGCTCGCGACCATCTCGCGCGTCACCACGCCCGGCGCGCTCACGCCGATGAACACATCCGCCCCGCGCATCGCGTCGGCCAGCGTGCCGGTGATGCGGCGCGGGTTCGTCCGGCGGCTCATCTCCTCGTGCGCCGGGTTCAGCCCCTCCATGCCCTCGCAGAGAATACCGAACCGATCCACCATAATCAGGTCCTTCACGCCGAGGTTCATCAGGTGCTTGCCGATGGCCACGCCCGCGCTGCCCGCGCCGTTGATGACCACCTTCGCCGTCTCCATCGTCTTGCCGACGACCTTCAGCGCGTTGAGCAGCGCCGCCGCGACGACGACGGCCGTTCCGTGCTGATCGTCATGGAAGACGGGAATATCGCAGATTTCCTTCAGCCTGCGCTCGACCTCAAAGCAGCGCGGCGCGGCGATGTCTTCCAGATTGATGCCGCCGAAGCTGCCGGAAATCAGGTAGATCGTCCGCACCAGTTCGTCCACGTCCTTCGTGCGCACGCACAGGGGGAAGGCGTCCACGCCAGCGAATTCCTTGAAGAGCACGCACTTGCCCTCCATGACCGGCATGCCTGCCTCCGGGCCGATATCGCCCAGACCGAGGATCGCCGAGCCGTCCGTGATGACGGCGACCATGTTCGCCCGCCGCGTGAGCAGATAGCTCTTTTCATAATCGTCGCGAATCGCGAGGCACGGTTCGGCCACGCCCGGCGTATACGCGAGGGAGAGCTCCTCGCTGTTGGTGACATGGGCGCGCGGCGTGATTTCGATTTTCCCCTGCCACTCGTAGTGCTTTTTCAACGCTTCCTGCTTGATATCCATAAAAGAACGTCCTTTCTTGGGGCGCTGCCCCAAATATTCCCAACGTCCCCCATCATACTTGAATCGTCCAAAAAAATCAATCCCGTTCGGCAGGAAAAAAGCGTGAAACCGTCGAAATGTTTTCTGGGTGTGGTGTTTAGGAGGTTATCTATGAAACTCACTCGCCAGCAGGTGCTCGATCTGCTCGTTCGCGCCGAGGCCGCCGGTCTTCTGCCCGCCGATGGGCCGACCTCGCTGTTCGTCGCCCAAAAGCGCGGGGCTCCCCTTCAGCTCGCGGTCGCCGCGGCGGATTCCAAAATCGTCGTCCGGCAGAGCCGCCTGCCCTTTTCGCGCCCCCTCGTCTTTTCCAGAGCGGAACTGGCGCACCCCTGATTCTACATTCGATTTTATAATTGGAGGTTCTACCCATGAGCAATTTTGAATTTTACACGCCCACCCATGTCTATTTCGGCCGCGATACCCAGCGGCAGGTCGGCGACCTCGTCCGCGCGCAGGGCTGCAAAAAGGTTCTGGTTCATTTCGGCGGCCAGAGCGCGCGCCGCAGCGGCCTGCTCGATCAAATCGAAGCGTCCCTCGATGCGGCGGGCGTCGCGCACGTCCAGCTCGGCGGCGTCGTCCCCAATCCGCATCTGTCCCTCGTCTATCAGGGCATCGACCTGTGCAAAAAAGAAGGCGTTGATTTCATCCTCGCCGTCGGCGGCGGCAGCGTCATCGACTCCGCCAAGGCCATCGGCTACGGCCTGTGCATGGATGGCGACGTGTGGGATCTGTACGATCACACGCGCAAGGCGGAGGGCTGCACGCCCATCGGCGTGGTGCTGACCATCGCCGCCTCCGGCAGCGAAATGAGCAATTCCTCCGTCATCACCAAGGAGGAAGGCGGCATCAAGCGCGGCTATAACAACGAAATCTGCCGCCCGAAGTTCGCCATTATGAACCCGGAGCTGACCATGACCCTGCCGGATTACCAGACCGCCTGCGGCTGCGCCGATATCCTCATGCACACCATGGAACGCTATTTCACGCAGGGCGATTCTCTGGAAATCACGGACAGCATCGCCGAGGGGCTTCTGCGCACCGTCATGGCGCAGGCCGTCATCCTCCGCGACGATCCCAAGAATTACGACGCGCGCGCCGAGGTCATGTGGGCGGGCAGCCTCTCCCATAACGGCCTGACCGGCTGCGGCCACAGCGAGAGCGACTTCGCCTCCCACCGCCTTGAGCACGAGCTGGGCGGCATGTTCGATGTGGCGCACGGCGCGGGGCTCACCGCGATTTGGGGGAGCTGGGCGCGCTATGTCTACAAGAACTGCCTGCCGCGCTTCGTTCGCTTCGCGCGCAACGTCATGGGCGTGGAGGCCGGCCTGTCCGATGATGAAACCGCCCTTCGCGGCATCGAGAACATGGAGGATTTCTTCCGCTCCATCCACATGCCCACCAGTTTCAGCGAGCTGGGCGTTCATCCCACCGAGGCGCAGCTTTGCGAGCTGGCGCGCAAGTGCAAGATTGCCGTCGGCGGCCTGCTCGGTTCCGCCAAGCGTCTGGATGAATCCGACATGCTGGCGATCTACAAGATGGCCAATCACTGATTCTTGTTCGCTCCGCCAAAGTCTGCAAAGCGACAGCCGCCCGCTCACGCGGGCGGCTTTTCGCATTTTTCCATATATCAATAAAGGAGCTGTCAGGCTCAAACCGAATATTTCAAGAAACAAATATCTAAGCATTGTTTGGATATGGGGCTTTGCCCCATCGCCCCACCAAAGGGCTTTCGTTTTCTGCTGTTTGTTTCCGCCACCGGCGGCAACAGCCGAAAACCTCTTTGGAAACCTTCGGGCGCAATACCTCGTTTTATTCTTGAAATGCCGGTGTTGTTAGCTTGACAGCTCCGTTTCTTATTCGCTTAAAATTTATTCGCCCAAAATTCTCGCCTTGTTCAGCGGGAAAACCACGCAGCGCACATGTCCCTTGATCATCTTGCGCTCCAGCGCGCCGACTTGGCGGCTGTCCTTGCTGTTGTTGCGGTTGTCGCCCATCACGAAATATTTCCCCTCAGGCACAGGGAACGGCCCGAAGTCCGTCTCGTTAGGCGTCATATCGAACTGCTGCTCGATGTGTTCGCCGTTCACATACAATTCGCCTTTTCTCAACAAGATCGTTTCGCCCGGCAGACCGATCACGCGCTTGACGCGATACATGCCGTCGTCCGTGTTCGGGTAATCGCAGATCACGATGTCAAACCGCTCCGGGTCGCCCATCAGATAGTCAAACTTCGTCGCGATCATAAATTCGCTGTCTTCCAGCGTGTTGAGCATCGAGCTGCCGTCCACGCGAACCGGCTCAAAGATGAACGTGCGCACGACGAACGCCAGCGCCGCCGCCACAACAAAAACCATCACCCATTCAAAAATCTCGCGCTTCAAGCTCTTTTTGGGCTTCTCCTTTTTCTTCTTGTCTTTCTTTTCCTGCTCCATGAAAAAATGCGCCTCGTTTCCTTGAATTTTTAATCCGTCTCGTTGGTGCCGCGAATCGGCTCTTTCGCGTGCTCAATCACCTTTTTCATGCGCTTGGTGAAATCCGCGCGATCCATCATCACGATGCGCCCGCAGCCCGAGCAGCGGATTTTGATGTCCGCGCCCACGCGGATCACCGTCCATTTGTCGCTGCCGCAGGGGTGGGTCTTGCGCATCTGCACCAAATCGCCCAACTGCAATTCGTCCATGCCTGCCGCCTCCTTTTGTGCGTCACCGCCCATTATAGCAGGGGCTTTTCCGCTTTTCAAGCATAAACCTCCGGTGGCAAAACCATTATATGCGCGTCGCGCCGAATTGTCAATTATATTTTGCTTTTTGTTAAATTTATCCGTCGTTTATTCCGGGTCGATTCGGTGGATTCTCTCGCGCAGCCGCATCATCTTTTCGTCCGTCTGATGGATCACGTCAGCACATTCCCGCAGCTCCCGCATGATGGCCTCGCTGTCCTCCACCTGCTTTTTATACTGCATATCGTGGTCGAGCGTCGCCCAGAAGTCCATTGCAATCGTGCGGATCTGAATTTCGCATCGCACCGGCCGCACCTTGTCGCTGAAATACACCGGGATTTCGACGATCAGGTGATAGCTCCTGTATCCATTGTCCTTCGGCACTTTGATGTAGTCCTTGACCGTGATGATCCGAACGTCCTTCTGCCGCGCCAGCATCCGCGCGATTTCATAGATGTCGTCGATGTACGCGCACAGCACGCGAATCCCCGCGATGTCCGACAGGTGCTGCGTCATGTTGTCCACCGTCACCTCAAGCCCCATCTTCTTGAGCTTTCGCGCGATGGAGGACGGCTTTTTCAGCCTGCTTTCGATAAACTCGATCGGGTTTCTCCGATACCGCACCGTCATGTCCTTGGAGAGCACCTCCAGCTTGGTGCGCATCTCCAAAATCGCGCAATGATAGCGCATCATCGCTTCCTGATAGAGCGCCTCTTGGGCAAAAACGTGCTCGCTGTCGGATGGAATGATATCCGTATCAATGGCCGTCGGGCCCCTTAATTCGTTATTTCTCATGGCCTTGCTCACCTTTACAGGCATTGTCGCCCATTTTTTTGATACGATAATTGTAACATATTTTCACCTATCTGTCTATCCGCTCTTTCCTTCGGTCATTTCCCCATTTTTTGTGCGCGCCGCCCGCCTTTGCGGTTGACGGGGAAACAAAGGATTTGATAAAATGAAGGTATCATCCTCTACTCAGATTTGAAAAGAGTGAAATCGGCTGCCATGAACGGGCATTATCTGCTGGTCATGGGCGAAAACGGCGTTCAGAGTCTCAATACGCTTTCCAAAGAACTCACCATACTTTAACATCATTGTTCAGGAGGTACGGTTATGCTTTCATCTGATCCCCGTTACGGCAACTACCTGAAAATTTTGCAGGAGGAGCTCGTTCCGGCAACAGGCTGCACCGAGCCGATCGCCATCGCATACGGCGCGGCTAAGGCTCGCGAGCTTCTGGGCGTACTGCCGGAATCCGTTCTGGTGGAGGCCAGCGGCAACATCATCAAAAACGTCAAGAGCGTCGTCGTGCCCAACACCAACAGCCTCAAGGGCATCGAAGCGGCGGCTGCGGCCGGCATCGTCGCAGGCCAATCCGACAAAATTCTAGAGGTCATCAGCGAGGTAACGCCCGCGCAGCGCGCCGAAATTCGCGTGTATCTGGCCGATCACCCCATCGTCGTCAAACCTGCTGAAGGCGACAAAGTCTTCGATATCTTGATTACCCTTCGCGCCGGAAACAATCATGTCAAGCTCCGCATTTCGGATTATCACACGCATATCGTCTATATCGAGAAAAACGGCGAAGTGCTGTTTCAGAGCGGCGAGGTGCTATCCGACAGCGCGCGTGACATGCTGACGGATCGCTCCTGCCTGTCCGTAGAAGGGGTGCTCGACTTCGCCTCCACCTGCAATTTGGAAGACGTTCGGGCGCTGATCGAGCGCCAGATCGACTACAACTACGCCATCGCTGAAGAAGGCATGCGGCATAGCTGGGGCGCGAATATCGGCTCCGTGCTCAAGGAGCATTACGGCGTCGGCATCTATTCCCGCGCCCGTTATATGGCCGCGGCAGGCTCCGACGCACGCATGAGCGGTTGCGAAATGCCGGTCATCATCGTCTCCGGCAGCGGCAATCAAGGCATCACCGCCTCCGTCCCGGTGGTAGAATATGCCAAGGAATTGAACGTCAGCCGCGACCAAATGGTGCGCGCCGTGCTTCTTTCCGACCTGCTGACCATCCATCTCAAAACCGGCATCGGCCGGCTGAGCGCCTATTGCGGCGCTGTCAGCGCGGGATGCAGCGCAGGCGCCGCCATCGCTTATCTCCACGGCGGCGGATTCCGCGAAATCGCACATACGCTTGTCAATTCGCTGGCCATTGTCTCGGGCATGATCTGCGACGGTGCAAAAGCCTCCTGCGCGGCTAAAATCTCCGCCGCCGTGGATGCGGGTCTCGTCGGTTACAGCATGTTCCGCAGCGGACAGCAGTTCCGCGGCGGTGACGGCATCGTTACCAAAGGTGTGGAGGAAACCATTCGCAACATCGGCCGCCTCGGTCGGCTCGGCATGCGTGAAACCGATCGCGAGATCATCCGCATTATGACCAATCAGCCCGCCTCCGAGGAGGCCGATTGAAGCGTCTTATCGTTCGGCGCATCAGCAGATGATACGATTGCTTCGCATCGTAAACCTTCGTCACAGGCTAGGCATCAAAACACAGGCGCGCCCCCGGCAGAAAAATCTACGAATCCGCACCGCTGAAGTTTGGATTCATCATCTCAATGCTCGCGTTATTCCATTTTCGCTTTATCGCCCTTGAGGAATATGCTATAATGGAATCGTATCATTTCACATGCCAAGGGAGAATCGTTTATGCCGCCGATTACCGTGATGATTAAGCCCGTATCCGGCGCCTGCAACATGCGGTGCCGTTATTGCTTCTATGCCGACGAAATGAAGCGCCGCGAGGTCGCCATATCCCCCCGCATGAGCGACGCGCTGCTCGACGTCACGGTGCGTCGCGTCATCCGTTCCGCCGATTCCGCCGTGCATTTTGTTTCAGGGGGGCGAGCCCACGCTGATCGGCCTCCCTTTTTTTGAGCGGCTCGTTCAGCTTGAGCAAAAATACAACACGCGCGCCCTTCGCATAACCAACGCGGTGCAGACCAACGGCTATGACCTTTCCGACGAAATGATCGCCTTCTTTGCCAAAGAACATTTTCTCGTCGGCGTTTCGCTGGATGGAACGGCGCAGACGCATGACCTGATGCGCCCCGACGCGGCGGGTCGCCCTACCGCGTCCGTCGTCCGCAAGACCATCGAGCGCCTGCGCGAGGCCGGCGTAAGCGTCAACGTGCTGTGCGTCGTCAACGGCGAAGTGGCCAAGCGTCCGTCCGAGGTCTTTGATGCGCTGGCTCCGTATGAATACATCCAATTCATCCCCTGCCTCGACGGCCTGGACGGGCAGACGCGGGATTACTCCCTGAGCGGCGAAGCCTATCTCGCCTTTCTGAAAGAAACCTTTGACCGCTATCATCTGGCTTATACCGAGGGACGCCCCGTCTCCATCCGCAATTTTGACAACTGGATCGCCATGCTCATGGGCATGCCGCCGGAAAACTGCGCGATGGTCGGGCGCTGCGGTCCGAGCCTCGTCATCGAAAGCGACGGAAGCGTTTATCCCTGCGATTTCTACGCGCTGGACGCCTGGAAGCTCGGCAGCATTTCCGACGATTCTCTCCGGCGAATGCTCACGGGTGAGCGGGAACAGGCCTTCCTCGCGGAATCTCTGCCCGTCCCCGCCGCCTGCCGCGCATGCCGCTGGTATTCCCTGTGCCGCAACGGCTGCAAGCGCGAACGTGTTCCCGAAACCGGACTGAACCGTTGGTGCGGCGTACACGCCGCCTTCTTTGAATATGCCTATCCCCGTATGCGGGAAATGGCTAAGGCGCTCCAAAAAACAGACTAAGGAGCTGTCAAGCTTAAACCGAACATTTCAAGAAACAAATGTCTAAGCATTTTGGAATATGGGGCTTTGCCCCATCGCCCCACCAAAGGGCTTTCC